>DAHWFQ010000021.1:0-2073 GCA_027324895.1 Actinomycetota bacterium
CCGCGATGACCCGCCGCCCAGTCCCAGGTCGCGCAACGTCGAACCGGGGAACTCGCGCCACGAGTCCGTGATGTTGAACAGCCCGACGTAGATCCCGGCAGCATGACGCCGCACGAACAGCACGATCCCCGGGTCGTTCGGAACGAGCACCTGCGTCTGGGTCGCCGCATGGAGTTGCGGCAGCTCACGGCGCGCCCGCGCCAGGTTGCGGGTAGCGGCGAATGCCCTGCCGTGCACCGTCGACATGTCGTGGCGGGTGTTCGCCAAGGACCATGGCATCGCGGGACGGTGCATCCAACGGTTGTCGTCGCGGTGCTCCGGCACGTCGACGAATCCGTAGTCGTTGGTGAGTGCGAGCTCATCGCCCATGTACAGCAAGGGGATTCCGCCGAAGCCGTACACCATCGCGTGCACGCAACCCAGGCGGTCGAGCGCCGTCTGCAAGGCGGCCTCGTCGCCGCTCTCCAGGGCCACCTCGATGCCCGTCATCGAGGCCGCGGTAGCCGAGGTGCGGCGGTCACCCGTCTCCTCGTTCGCCTGGAAGTGGTCGCCGCGGGAGAAGGAGCCGGGGAAGTCGCCCTTGTAGAAGTCGGCGAGGAATCGACGGTGCCAGAAGCCGTTGTAGCCGACCGCGGCGGCGTCCGCGTCATCGATGGCCCATCCGATGTCGTCATGGCAGCGCGCATAGGTGCCCCAGCAGGAACTCGTCGGCACCGTCGGGAAGCGACCCAAGGCGTGCGCCATGAGCCGTGCATCGCGGGCCGCCAGGGCCGACCAGATCTGCACCATCAGCGAGTTGTGGTACGCGATCTCGCTCAACTTGCCCGCGTGCTTGCCCTGACCGAGGTAGGGCACGAGCAACTGCGGTGCGACGATGGCCTCCGCCTTGAGGATCAGGGCCGGTGCGGCGATGTGCGCGACCGCACGCAACGCCTGCGTGATGGCGTGCACCTCCGGCTGTCCCTGGCAGTCGGTGCCGACGCGCTTCCAGATGAACGCGATGGCGTCCAGGCGCAGGCAGTCTGCGCCCTGGTTGGCGAGGAAGGTGATGATGTCGGCGAACTCGACGAACACGTCGGCGTTCGACCAGTTGAGGTCCCACTGCCAGGCGTTGAAGGTCGTCCACACCCACTCGTTCAGGGTGGGGTCCTTGGTGAAGGACCCCGGCGCGAAGTCGGGGAAGATCTCGGGCAGCGTGCGCTCGTACAGGTCGGGTTGCGTGCGGTCGGGGTAGATGTAGAAGTAGTCGAGGTACTTGGCCTCGCCAGCGCGTGCGCGTTCGGCCCATTCGTGTTGATCCGCAACGTGATTCAGCACCAGGTCGAGGGTCAGCGAGATCTCCCGCTCGTGCAGCTCGTCGGCGAGCAGCTCGAGGTCCTCCATGGTGCCCAGTTCCGGCTTCACCTCTCGGTAGGACGCCACCGCGTAACCGCCGTCGTTGGGTCCGGTGCGAGGGCGAAGGAGCGGCATGAGGTGCAGGTAGGTGACGCCGAGGTCATGCAGGTAGTCGATGTTCCTGCGCACGCCCTTCAGGTCGCCCGCGAAACGGTCGGCGTACATGGCGTAGCCGACCATCGACGGCAGCTGGTACCAATCCGGTTGGTAGCTGCGCTCGAGGTCGCGCTGTCGCAGTGCCGGCTTGCGCGCTGCGTGTGCCGCGATGATGACGTCGATGATCCGGGGCAGGGTGGCGTCGACGTCGTACACGGCAGCGAGGCCGTCGATGAGGTCCTGGCCCCAGCGATCCCAACGCGTTTGCAGCAGGTCACCGTCGGAGGAGCGCCCCAGCAACTCGCGCCCGGCCAGGAAGGGATCCGCGGGGAGGTCCGCGGGGAGGGACGGGGCTGCCACTTCGTCCGGTGTCGGCGCTGGCGGCTGCTTGCTGCTCTTCGAGATGGCCATGTGTGAAGCCTGCCTCGCAGGAAGCGCCCGCACTAGCCGTCGGGAGCGAACGATCCCGGTTGCATGTGAAGTTGCACGAAGCGTGACGAATCCGCAATCAAGGCCGCCCTCATGGACGCCGCCCGCGTCGAGTTCCCGGACTTGAATGCGCATTCCCCGGCGGGAACCCCT
>DAHWFQ010000024.1:0-13323 GCA_027324895.1 Actinomycetota bacterium
TCCGAGGCGGTGACGTTCACGCGCACGGGCGGCATGTGCCCGCGTTGTGAGGGCATGGGGCGCATCACGGACATGGACCACACGCAGTTGTACGACGCGACGAAGTCGCTGGCGGAGGGCGCGATCAGGGTGCCCGGCTACAGCAAGGACGGCTGGTTCGGTCGGATCTTCATGGGTTCGGGCTTCCTCGACCCCGACAAGCCCATCGGCAGGTACACGAAGCGGGAGTTGCACGACTTCCTGTACCGCGAGCCCACCCGCATCAAGGTCGACGGCATCAACCTCACCTACGAGGGCCTGGTGCTGAAGATCCGGAAGTCGATGCTCTCGAAGGATCGCGACGCCATGCTCCCGCACGTGCGCGCGTTCGTCGACCGAGCCGTCACCTTCGCCGTCTGTCCCGGATGTCAGGGCACCCGCCTGAGCGAAGCCGCTCGTTCGTCGAGGATCGCCGGCATCAACATCGCGGAGGCCTGCGCGATGCAGATCAGCGACCTGGCCGCGTGGGTGCGCGAACGGGATGAGCCCGCGGTGGCGCCCCTGCTCGGCAGCCTCCTGCACATGCTGGAGGGATTCGACGAGATCGGTCTCGGCTACCTGTCGCTCGATCGGACATCCGGCACCCTCTCCGGTGGTGAGGCCCAGCGCACGAGGATGATCCGCCACCTCGGCTCGTCACTGACCGATGTCACCTACGTGTTCGATGAGCCGACCATCGGCCTGCACCCGCATGACATCCAGCGCATGAACGAACTGCTGTTGCGCTTGCGCGACAAGGGGAACACGGTCCTCGTCGTCGAACACAAGCCGGAGGTGATCGCCATCGCGGACCATGTCGTCGACCTCGGCCCGGGTGCGGGTGCCGCCGGCGGAACCATCTGCTTCGAGGGCAGCGTCGCTGGCCTGCGCGGTAGCGGCACACTCACCGGTCGCCACCTGGATGACCGCGTCAAGCTCAAGCAGCAGACGCGGAGACCCACGGGCACGCTGGCCATCCGTGGCGCGAGCACGAACAACCTGCGGAACGTGGATGTCGACATCCCGCTCGGGGTCATGGTGGTGATCACGGGGGTGGCTGGATCAGGCAAGAGCTCGCTGGTGTACGGCTCCATGCCGAAGGACGCGGACGTCGTCTCCATCGACCAGACGGCCATCCGCGGTTCACGACGAAGCAATCCGGCGACGTACACCGGTCTCCTCGACCACATCCGCAAGGCCTTCGCCAAGGCGAACGGGGTGAAGCCGGCACTCTTCAGCGCGACCTCCGAAGGCGCATGCCCCTCGTGCAACGGTGCGGGCGTCATCGACACGGACCTCGGCTTCATGGCCACGGTCACCACCACCTGCGAGGAGTGCGAGGGCAAGGGATTCCAACCCTCCGTGCTGCAGTACCTGCTCGCCGGCCGCAACATCAGCGAGGTGTTGGAGATGTCGGTGGTGGAGGCCCAGGACTACTTCGGCAGCGGGGAGTCGAGCACCCCGGCGGCCCTGACGGTGTTGTCGCGAATGGCGGACGTCGGACTTGGCTACCTCACGATCGGTCAGCAGCTCACCACCCTGTCCGGGGGCGAGCGCCAACGCCTGAAGCTGGCCATGCAGATGGGCGAGAGGGGCGGCATCTACGTGCTGGACGAGCCCACCGCGGGCCTGCACCTGGCAGACGTGGCGCAACTGCTCGGCCTGCTGGATCGCCTGGTCGACGCCGGGAAGTCGGTGCTCGTCGTCGAGCACCACCAAGCCGTCATGGCCCATGCAGATTGGATCATCGACCTGGGACCCGGCGCCGGCCACGAAGGCGGGAACATCGTGTTCGAGGGCACCCCGGCGGAGTTGGTCGCGCGTCGAGCGACGCTGACCGGTCAGCACCTCGCCGCATACGTGGGCGCGGCCCGGTGAAGGGCCGAGAGAGCGGGATGCCGGAGGAGGCCTACTGGGAGGGCTTCTTCGACGCCGCGGCGGTCCTGCAGGCCCTGCTCCCCGGGGAGTCGCTCGCCGGTGACGCCGTCGAGTTCGGTTGCGGCTACGGGACATTCACATTGGCGGAGGCGGCTCGATCGCGCGGCATGGTCTCGACCTTCGACATCGATCCCGCAATGGTCGCGCGGACGTGCCAGCGGGCCGAGGATGCGGGACTCGACAACGTCAGGGCGTCGGTCAGGGATTTCATCGCAGAGGGCACCGGCCTGTCGGCCGCCTCGCAGTCCCGCGCGCTCATCTTCAACCTGTTGCACATCGAGGTCCCACTCGCGCTCCTGGATGAGGCCCTCCGTGTGCTGGAGGTCGATGGCCGACTGCTCGTGATCCACTGGCGCAGTGACATCCCGACGCCGCGGGGACCGTCGTTGGAGATACGCCCCACTGCCGCGCAGTGCACACAGTGGATCACCCAGGCGGGATTCCGCGCGGTGCGTGTCGTGGACCTCTCGCAGGCGAGCCCTTACCACTTCGGCCTCATCGCGGAGCGCTGACGGCGCCGGCTTCGACGTCGCGGACCGTGCATACTTCGGGCGTGCGTGCGATCGCCTTCGACCTCGACGGGACCCTCTTCGACCACGAGCGCGCCGCACGCGCGGCCGTGCGTGCGTGGATCGCGGCCAACGGCTGGGTTGACCACCCTGACGCCGAGGCGCAGTGGTTCGTCATCGAGGACCGGCGCTTCGGGGAGTACGCGGCAGGGGAGGTGGACCTGCTGGAGCAGCGGCGCCGACGTGTCCGCGACTTCCTCCCGTTCCTCGGGGTCGCCTATGTGGAGGACGACGTCGATGCGATCTTCGCGCAGTTCCTCGCGCACTACCGGGCGAACTGGGCGGGATTCGCAGATGCGGTGCCGACGCTCACAGCACTCGCAGAGCGCGGCTACGCCATCGCGGTGTTGACGAACGGCCATACCGCACAGCAGCGCGCGAAGCTCGAGGCGATCGGAGCCCTCGGGGTCGTCGAGCACCTGCTGGCGACGAGCGAACTGCCCGCCTTCAAGCCGGACCGACGCGCATTTGAAGCGCTCTGCTCGGCGCTCGCGCTGGGGGCCGCAGAGGTCGCATACGTGGGCGACGACGCGGTGGCCGACGCCTGCGGAGCGCGGGACGCGGGTCTGCACGCCATCCACCTCGATCGCAGCGGCGCCATGGATCCGATACCCGGGACCACGCGCATCCGCGCCCTGAGCGAGTTGCTCACGCAGTTCCCCTGATGGCGTCCGTGCTCGTCAGGGTGCCGACCGTACGAGGATCGGGGTGGCAACCACGCCCGTGGTGAGGGCCAGGAGATCGGGCGTCAGCTCGGTGTGACCGATGGTGGCGCACCTCCGACGACGGCCCCTGACCTGTAGGGGAATGCGGCGCGTCTCAGCCCTTGACGCCGACGTCGAAGGGGGTTCCGTTCGTGATGCGCAGGAGCTCGTCGTAGGAGGTCGGGAAGACGTAGTGGGGGTGACCGCCGGCCGCCCAGACCACGGGCCAGGCATCCAACTGCGTGTCGACGATGGTGCGCAGCGGCCGAGGATGACCGACCGGCGCGACCCCGCCGATCGGCTGGCTGGTGTGAAGGCGCACGAAATCGGCATTGGGGCGGTGGATGTGCTTGGCGTCGATGAACTCGGCGAGTCGCCTGAGGTCGGCCCTGTGCTGGCCCGAGGTGAGCACCAGCAGGGGCTCGCCGTCGGCATCGAACACCAGCGAGTTCGCGACCTGACCCACCTCGATGTCGAGTTGCGCCGCAGCAGTGGCCGCGGTGGGGGAGCCCTCGAGGGTCTCGATGATGCGCCCCTGCGCCCCTGCGCCGATGAGCGCCTCCTGCACGCGCTGCCCGTTCGGATGCATGGTCTCGATCTCGCGCACGTTCACTGTTCCTCCGTCGGTCCGGCGCGATTCTAGGAGCCCGCCGAGGGCCCCGGAACAATGTGGCAGGCGCTGGCGTTGTCCCGCTCAGGACCGCGCACTGCGACGGCCCTCGTACGTTCGCCCGACGACGATCGGAGTTGCATGAACGAGCATTGGATGACCTCAGGCCAGGGGCACCCGCGTCGGTGGGCGGTCCTCGGCGTGCTCATCGTGAGCCTGCTCATGGTCATTCTCGACACCAGCGTGCTGAACATCGCGCTGCACACGATCCAGCGGGACCTGAACGCGTCGCAGAGTGACCTCATCTGGGCCGTCGACGCCTACACGCTCGCCTTCGCCGCGCTGCTGTTCACGTGGGGCGTCCTCGGCGATCGCATCGGGCGCAAGAGGGTCCTGTTCGCAGGCATGGCCGTGTTCGGCGCCACCTCGTTCGCGGCTTCGTTCTCCGCCTCTCCGTCCATCCTCATCGCCTGGCGTGTCGTGATGGGTGTCGCGGGTGCGGCCGTCATGCCCACGACGCTCGCCATCATCACCGTGGTGTTCCCACCGCACGAGCGCGGGCGAGCCATCGGGATGTGGGCAGGCGCTGTCGGCGGTGCGATCGCCCTCGGCCCCGTGCTGGGCGGCACCCTCCTCGAGCACCCGGAGTGGTCGCACTGGCTCACGCACAACAACTGGGGTTCGGTGTTCCTCATCAACATCCCGATTGTCATCATCGGGCTGATCGGCATCTGGCGGGTCGTACCCGAGACGCGCAACCCGCATGCCGGCAGGCTGGATCTCAACGGCCTGCTGGTGTCCGTGGCCGGCCTCGTCTCCCTGGTGTACGGCATCATCCACGCCTCGGAACTGGGCCGCTGGGGCGACCGGACCGTCGTCGGTCCGATCATCGCCGGCATCGTGGTGTTGGCCTTCTTCGTGCGCACCGAGGCGAGGAGCACGCACTCGAGTTTCGACGTCACCCTGTTCCGGAATCGCGGCTACGCCGTGAGCCTCACCGCGGTGACGCTGGCCTTCTTCGCAATGACCGGCATCACGTTCACGCTCCCGTTCTACTTCCAGGTGATCCGCGGATTCTCGACGCTGGCTGCCGGATTCGCCTTCCTCCCCTTCGCGATCGGCCAGCTCATCGCTGCGCCGCGCAGCGCCCGGATGGTGGCCCGCTTCGGCTATCGCCGTGTCATGACCACCGGACTGCTCCTCGTCGCGGTCTCCATCGTCATCATGGGGCGACTGCAGGTGGACACGCCCATCTGGATCCCACTCGTCGCCTTCTTCATCTTCGGTTCCGGCATGGGGAACGTCATCGCGCCGGGATCGACCGTCATGCAGAATGTGCTCCCGCTCGCGCGGGCCGGCGCGGGATCAGCGGTCCAGAACACCGTCCGGCAGGTGGGCGGTGCACTCGGAGTGGCGGTCATCGGCACCGTGCTCGCCACCCAGTACGCGACGGCGCTGGCACCCGCGCTCGACAGGGTCACCCAGATGCCCGACGCGGCGAAGAGCGCAGCGCTGAAGTCGCTCATCGCGACAACGGAGATCGTCGGCAGGGCGACGGCGGCGGGCATGCCGTCGACGACTGCGCAGTCGCTCACCGCGCACGCCTTCGATGCGTTCATCGCTGCCACGCACGACTCGCTGTACCTGTCGCTCGCGGCGATCCTGCTGGCGGCGGCAGCCATCGGGTTCCTGCTGCCCGCGATCCATCCGCCGACCAAGGCGATGGAACAGGGCGCGCCCGCAGCGGATGCGGACTCCACGGAGGCGCGGATCGAGCGCGAGGCAGCGGCATACCGCGCGGAGGCGGCCGAGGAGTACCGCGAGGATGGACGCTGAGGGATCAGGTGCTGCCGAGCCAGTGCCCGCGCAGGGCGACGAGCACCGCCGCTGACACGCCCATCATCACCAGGCTCACCGCGATGGCCGCTGTCGGGTTCGATTCCAGCGCCAGGTAGACGGCGATGGGGAGGGTCTGCGTTCGCCCGGGGAAGTTTCCCGCGAAGGTGATGGTGGCTCCGAACTCGCCGAATGCACGCGCCCAAGCCAGGGCAACCGCCGCCACGACCGAGGGGCCGATCGACGGGAGCGTGACCAGCCGGAGCGCCTGCCAGCGGGTGGCGCCGGCCGATGCGGCGGCGTCGGAGAGGTCGGCATCCGCGTGCCGCAGCGCGGCCTCGAGCGTCAGCACGAGGAAGGGCATGGCCACGAAGGTCTGCGCCATCACCACGGCGACCGCGGTGAAGGGGATCTGCCAGCCGAACCATCGCCACAGCCATTGTCCGACCAGGCCATTGCGACCGAAGGCGAGCAGCAGGGCGACGCCTGCTACCACCGGCGGCAGCACGATGGGCATGGTGGTGAGCATCCGCAGCAGGCGCGTCCACGGTGCCGCTGAATGCGCGAGCACCGCGGCCAAGGGCATGCCGATGGCCAGGCTCACCAACGCCGAGCTGAGGGAGGTCCCCAGCGAGAGCATGATCGTCTGTCGCATGGTCGCATCGCCCAAGGTGCTTCCCAGCGACGCCCAGGGGGCGCGCACGAAGACCGCGAGCAGCGGCAGCGCGAGGAACGCAGTCCCCAGCGAGGCTGCCGCGGCGATGCGCAGCGGGGTGCGCTCATGGCGTAGCGGCATCGCTACAGCACCGTGAAGCCGGCGGCGGCGAGGGCGGCTGCTCCCTTGTCGGACAGCACGAAGTCGATGAACGCCTGCGCCACCTGGGGCTGGGCACTGGCGCGCAACCGGGCGATCGGGTAGGTGGTGAGCGCATTCCGGTCCTTCGGGATCGGCAGCGCCTCGACACGGCTGCGGGCTGCCCTCGCATCCGAGACGTAGACGATCCCGGCGTCCACCTCACCCAATTCGACCTTGGTGAGCACGGACTTCACGTCCGGTTCATAGGTCACCGGAGTCACCTGCACGCCGGCGGCCGCGAAGACGGCGGCCGCGGTGACGCCACAGGGCACCTGCGCCTGGCAGATGGCGACCTTCACCGCGGGATCGGCGAGGTCCGCCACACCGCGCACGTGCGCCGGGTTCCCCGGTGGCGTCACGACGATCATGCGGTTCCTGGCGAAGGGGACGGCGGTGCGTGCCGCTCCCGCATCGATGACCTGCTGCATGTTCGCGTTGCTCGCGGACGCGAACACATCGGCCGGTGCCCCGTTGTCGATCTGCTGTGCGAGCGCCGGGCTGCCGGCGAACGAGAAGGCCACGTGGGTCCGGGGGTTCACCGTGTGGAAGGCCGCGGCGAGGGCGGTGAAGGCCTCCGTGAGGGAGGCTGCCGCAAACACCGTGATGCTGCCGGACAGGCGGGAAGGAGCGACGCGGGGCGCCGTGACGGACCACCATTGCAGCCGCTTGCCTCGTCGCTCGCAGCGGTAATGCGTGTGCCCGCGCAGCACTCGCGCGCCCTGGCTGGCACAGGCCGAACCGGGCTTGATGGCAGCGGCGTGTGCGTCGACCGGCGTGGACAGCAACAGGAGGAGGGCGGCGCCCAGCGCCCAGCGACGACGCGTGCTCATCGTGCAGCCGGGATCTCGACCGCCACGTTCGTGGACTTGACCGCGGCAACTGCGAGCATCCCCGGCACCAGGCCCAACTCGTCGGCGGCCTCGCGGCTGAGCAGGGACACCAGGCGATGGGGTCCGGACTGGATCTCCACCTGGGCCATGACCTTGTCCTTGACCACGCGTGTCACCAGGCCGGTGAAGCGGTTCCGGACGGAATGCGCGACCACCGCATCGGTGCCCCCGGAGGGATGCGCATCCGCCAGCTCCCGGGCGAAGGCGGCGAGGGCGCGGCCCTCGATCGCCTGCCTCCCGGCATCATCCAGCACGGCAGGCAGGCGGCCGGCGTCCACCCAGCGGCGCACCGTGTCGTCGCTGACGCCGAGGAGTTCGGCGGCATGGCTCAGGCGGTAGGTCATCATGGCGGCATACTGCCGCAAGTGCGGGGCGCACCGCAGCATATGTCCGCGAATGCGGAGACTTCTGCCGTGGAAGGCGGTGTTAGCCTCGTCCCGTGATGCAGGTGCTTGCCTTGGCCATGACGGCGTTCGCGCTCGCGCTGGCCGCGTCGGCGATCCGCAATCGTCGGAACATCCGCAGTTGCTGCGCGCGGGATGCCTCGTGCGACCTGCGCATGCGCGATGCCTGAGGCCCTGTCACCGCGCCTGTGAATGGCGCGCTGCCTGCCTTACGCTGAGCCGCAGTCACCGCGCGAGGGGGTGCACCGTGAACACGCCGTTGACGCGTGCCGAGCGCCTGACCTTCCGTCGTGAGCTTGCGAAGGCAGAGGCCCCACATGTGCTCGCCTGGGCTGCCGGCACCTTCGCCTCGTTCACCGTGCTCTACCTGCTCGTGGCCGGCATGTCGGTCTCCGTCCTGCTCCTGCATGCGTTGGAGGCGGCGATCCTGCTTGCGGGCTCCGTGCTGTCACGCCTGTCGTCGGTACCGCCTCGGTCTGTGCCATGGATCCTGCTCGTGTGCGCCGAGTTGGTCGTGCTCGGTTTCTGCTACGAGAACTGGCGCGAGCCCTCCGCCATCGGCATGACCTTCCTCATCATCATCCTGGTGGCCTTCGGATCCTTCCTCCTCGATCAGGTGCTCATGCTCGCCGGCTCGTTGCCCATGCTCATCGCCACCGCGGTGGTCGCGCACAGTTCCGATCCGCGGCAGTGGATCAAGTGGTCCGTCGCCGCCTTCGCCGCCCTGGTCATCGGCGGTGTGCTGCTGCGTACGCGGTTGCGCACGCTGGACGCGCTCGGCCAGGTGGTCGCGGTGAACAGTCGGCTGGCGGTGCACGATGTGCAGACGGGGCTGTTCAACCGGCGGGGTATCGACGAGCGCCTTCCCGCCCTCATCGCGCGCGCCGTGCGCGACGGTGGCGGGGTGTTCGCGAGCCTCATCGACATCGATGGCCTGAAGCAGGTGAACGATCGCTTCGGGCATGCCGCGGGTGACGAGGTCATCGCGGCCGTCGCGTCGGTCCTGCGGCAGGTCGTGCGCCAAGGCGACCTCATCGGCCGATGGGGCGGTGACGAGTTCATCGTCGTGGGGGTCGGCGACCCCACCGACCCGGACGAATTCGCCCGACGGGTGCGCGCCCTCGTCGACATCGACGGCGAGCGCTGGGACGGCATGGTGAGCGTCGGCGCGGCCGTCACCAGCGGTGCGAGGTTCGACTTCGACGGTGTGCTCCACCGCGCTGATGCGGACATGTACGAGCGTCGACGCACCCGCCGGGCGATGGCCAACTGAGGGCTGCGCCGACCCTCCGCCGCCTGGGTTGACACCGGGGAGGGGCTGGGGTTCACTTGGCGTCGTTCGAACACATGTTCGAACGACGGCGGCAGGCCCACATCCGGGCCGCACCTCCCGACAGCCCCCTCGGACCTTCCCTGGGTGAGGTGTCGCCGTCTCCGACGCGGTGGGCGGTGACCTTGCATGACGAAACGTCCTCCGGGCGAGGTCACCGTCACCGCGGTTGACGGAGTCCCGACGCGCCTGCGCTGGAGCGATCGCTCCTACCTTGTGGAGCAGGTGCTCGCGCACTGGGTCGAGTCCGGCGCCTGGTGGCAGTTGGTGGCGCGCCGTGTCGGTACCGCCACTGCCGGTCACATCCCGCTGTCATGCACGGTGTGGCGCGTCGAGGCGCGCGGAACCCGGGGCAGCATCGTCGTCGACCTCGCGCACGATGCCGAGGCGGACCACTGGTCGCTCGTCCGCCTCGCTGACTGAGGCGCCATGTCGTTCACCCATCTCCATGTGGCGTCCGGCTTCTCCCTCCGGCACGGGGCGGACACGCCGCAAGCCATCGTCGAAGCCGCTGCCGCACTCGGACAGCCCGCGGTCGCACTCACCGACCGCGACTCCATGGCCGGGGCCGTGCGCTTCGTCGCCGCCTGCCGTGACGCCGGCATCGGCGCCGTCGTCGGCGTCGACCTGCCGCTGGCCACCCGCTCCTCCGAGTTGTCGCTGCCCCCGTTCTCCCCGCCGGCACCCACGATCACGCCCGTGCGTGGTGGGGTCGTGCGCGACCACGGGCTGCGGCGCGTGGTGGTGCTGGCGCGAGGTCGTGGGGGATGGGCCGCACTGTGCCGTCTCACGTCCGCCCTGCATGAGCTGGGCGAGGAGAGGGGCTTGCCCGTCACCGTGTTCGCGCGCATCAACGCGCTCCTGCGCGATGGTGGCATCACCGTGCTGCTGGGCCCGCAGTCGGATGTCGGTGCGGCCCTGGCCGCACGTCGCCCGGATGTGGCGCGGGCCCTGCTCGCGCAGTGGCAGGCCGCGGGCTGCGAGGTCGTGATCGAACTGGTGTCACACCGCAGCCGAGATCCGCGGATCGCTGCCACCGACATCAACGGCGCACCCCAGCGCGGCCAGGCCCACTCGACAGCCCTGGCCGCGCGCATGTGGCAGTTCGCCGCTGATGAGCGCGTGCCTGCGGTGCTCACGAACGCGGTGCGTCACGTCGAGCAGGGGGGAGCGCGCACGGTCGATGTGCTGGACGCGGTCCGTCGCCTGGTACCGCTCGATGCCCGGCACCTCGATCGCTCGAATGCCGAGGGCTACCTCAAGTCCACGGAGGAGATGTGGCAGATCGCCGAGGAGATCGCCGACGCGGCCGGCGGGGACGCACACGGCTTCGCGAGCCACAGTGCGGCCCGTCACCTCCTCGACACCAGCGAGGCGCTCGCCGCACGCTGCGTGCTCGATCCGGTGGCGCACGCGGGACTCGGCGAGATCCACCTGCCCGAGCTCGATGTCATCATGGGACGGGTCTCGGCGGAGGCGTTGGACACCGCGTGGGACCGTCCGCTGGAGCTGCACCGCGCCTCGGCCGAGCTGGCCGTGGAGGCGGCGGCTGCCGATGCCGTGCGGCGGGCACGGTGCGAGGAAGCCCTGCTGCGCAAGGGCCCCCCAGCCGACGGGCCGCGCATGCGGGCACGCCTCGAGGACGAACTGGCCACCATCGCCAAGCTCGGCTTCGCCACCTACTTCCTCACCGTCGGTGTCGTCGTGCGCGACATCCGCACCGCTGGCATCCGGGTGGCTGCGCGCGGCTCCGGTGCGGGCTCGTTCGTGAACCACCTGCTCGGCATCGCGTTGATCAACCCGCTCGAGCACGACCTCATCATGGAGCGATTCCTCACACCGCTGCGGCGTGCGCTCCCGGACATCGACATCGACGTCGAGTCGGCCCGCAGGCTCGAGGCCTACGACCTCATCTTCGCCCGTTTCGGATCGGCACGGGTTGCCAGCGTCTCCATGATGGAGACCTATCGGGTGCGCCATGCCATCCGTGACGTCGGAGCCGCGCTGGGCCTGCCCCACGATGAGATCGACGTGTTCGCCAAGGCCTTCCCGCACATCCGCGCCAGCAGTGCGCGTGACGCCCTGCGCGAGCTCCCGGAGCTGCGCCGCACCGGCATCGGAAGGATGGCGGCTGCCGGCACGCTCGACGAGCTGCTCACGCTCATCGAGGGCATCGATCGCCTGCCGCGGAACATCGCCCTGCACCCGTGCGGCGTGCTCCTCTCCGACGCCACCCTGCGCGACCGCACACCCATCCAGGCGAGCGCCGGTGACTACCCGATGAGCCAGTTCGACAAGGACGATGTCGAGACCATGGGCCTGCTCAAGCTCGACGTCCTCGGCATCCGCATGCAGTCGGCGATGGCGCACGCCGTCGACGAGATCGCGCGCACCACCGGAGAGGTCGTGGAACTCGATGGGATCCCCTTCGACGATCCCGCCACCTACGAGCTCATCCGCAGCACGCGCACCCTCGGTTGCTTCCAGATCGAGTCCCCGGGCCAGCGCGAACTCGTCGGCAAGTTCGCGCCCGAGAACTTCCACGACATCATCGTCGACATCTCGCTGTTCCGTCCCGGTCCCGTGAAGTCCGACATGATCGTGCCCTTCCTGCGCGCCCGTCAGGGCTGGTCGATGCCGGTGTACCTGCACCCCGATCTGCGCCCCGCGTTGCAGGAGACCTGTGGTGTCGTGGTGTTCCACGAGCAGATCATCCGCATGATCGCGGTGTTCACCGGGGTCTCGCTCGCGGAGGCCGACGAGATCCGCCGCTCCCTGGGGGCCTTCGACAAGCAGCCGAGGGTGCGCGCCTGGTTCTACCCTGCCGCGCTCAGGCGCGGATACGAACTGGAGATCGTCGAAGCCGTGTGGGAGGTGCTGCGATCCTTCGCCTCCTTCGGCTTCTGCAAGGCGCATGCCGCGGCCTTCGCCGTCCCCACTTACCAGTCGGCCTGGCTCAAGGCGCACCATGCGGCAGCCTTCTACGCCGGCGTCCTCACCCATGATCCGGGCATGTACCCCAAGCGCTTGATCCTCGACGACGCCCGCAACTTCGGCATCCCCATCCTGGGCCTCGACATCAATCGCAGCCGGGCCGAGTTCATCGTCGACCGCAGCGATGACGGCGGGATCGGCGTCCGCATCGCGCTGTCGCAGGTGAAGGGCATCGACGAGGCGAGTGTCGAGGCCATCGTGCAGGGGCAGCCCTTCCGCAGCCTCTCCGACTTCTGGCAGCGCACGCGCACGCCGCGTCCTGTCGTCGAGAACCTCGTGCTGGCGGGTGGGTTCGATGCGGTGCACGGTGTGCCGTCGCATCCGCGCCGCAACGGCGTGAACCGGAGGGACCTCCTGCTGCATGTGGCCGACCTCGACCGCTGGCAGGACCGACGGGTGGCCGTCGACCAGCTCGCGCTCGACTGCGGTCCGGCCGACGTGCCGTTGCGCGCCGGCCTGCCCGACATGGACTCATCCGAACGCGTGCGGGCCGAGCTCGACGTGCTCGGGCTCGACGTGTCCCGGCACGTCGTCGACTTCTATGCGCCGTTGCTCGATGCCATCGGCATCACGCGGTCCCGCGACATGCTGAGGACGCGCTCGCGGCAGGAGGTGCTCATCGCGGGGGTGAAGGTGGCAACGCAGACGCCACCGATCCGCAGCGGACGACGGGTCGTGTTCCTCACCCTCGATGACGCCACGGGTCCGGTCGATGCCGCCTTCTTCGAGGATGCGCAGGGCCCCTACGCGTCGACCCTGTTCCATTCCTGGCTGCTCCTCGTACGCGGCACCGTGCGGCGAGCCGGACCGAAGGGCGTCTCCATCACCGCCAACGGATGCTGGGACCTGACGGAGGTGCGGCGACGGTGGTTGGCCGGTGGCACCGAGGCGGTGCGGGAGTTCATGGATGAGGTGCCGTGGTTCGAGGACGACGACACCATGGTGGAGGGCGCCGCCGCCTCACGCTCATCACGGCCGGTGATGGTGCGGACCGGTGGCATGTCGCAGCGCGGTTCGCAGCGGGTGCTCGTGCACCCCAGTGGTTTCCGGCAGTCGCCGTGGGCGGACCTCAAGCCGGCCGGTGAGGACGTGGGCAGCGGGGCCCCCGGCAAGCTCTGGCACTCCAGCCCCGGGAGCTCGGGTTGGTGAGTCGGCGTCGCCATGGCGCACACGA
>DAHWFQ010000031.1:0-4009 GCA_027324895.1 Actinomycetota bacterium
GCGCTCGGCGATCAACGCCATTGCGAACCCGCACATGCCGGAAGTCGGCGAGCGGTTCCTGGGCACGGTCGTGAAGATCGCCGCCTTCGGTGCCTTCATCTCACTGCTTCCGGGCAAGGACGGCCTGCTGCACGTCACCAAGATGCGCAAGCTGGCCGGTGGCAAGCGGATCGAGAACGTCGAGGACATCGTGAAGGTCGGTCAGAAGGTGCTCGTCGAGATCACCGAGATCGATTCGCGCGGCAAGCTGTCGCTCGAGGTCGCCGAGGACGACGAGGCCGTCAAGGCCGAAGCCCTGGTGGCCGAAGCGGCTGCCGAATGACCAAGGCGCACTCGCGGGCCGGATACTTTCCGGCCCGCGAGCAGCGTCCTGGCACCACGCGCACGCTGCTGAGCGAGGCCGACGGATCACTCGTGAAGCGCACGGTGCTCGCCGGTGGCCTGCGTGTCATCACCGAGCACGTTCCCGGTGTGCGCTCGGCCTCCTTCGGAGTCTGGGCCGGCGTGGGCTCGCGTGACGAGACCGCGGCCATGGCGGGCTCCGCCCACTTCCTGGAGCACCTGCTGTTCAAGGGCACGCCCACGCGCGAGGCCCTCGAGATCTCCGCTGCGATCGATGCGGTCGGCGGCGATCTCAACGCCTTCACCACGAAGGAATACACCTGCTTCTATGCCCGGGTGCTCGACCAGGACCTGCCGCTGGCCATCGACATCATCTGCGACATCGCGAACAACGCCTTGATCCGGAAGGCGGATGTCGAACAGGAGCGGCACGTCATCCTGGAGGAGATCGCCATGCGCGATGACGACCAGGCGGACTCCGCACACGAGCTCTTCGCCGAGGCGATGTTCGGCGAGCATGACCTCGGTCGCCCCATCCTCGGCACCGTCGCGACCATCCACGCCGCAACCACGGCGAACATCAAGCGCTTCTACGGCAAGCACTACAAGCCGCACAAGCTCGTGGTGGCGGCCGCTGGCAATGTCGACCACGCGGCGGTCGTGCGCCAGGTGAAGCGCGCTTTCGCCCATGTCCTTGACGGCGAGTCGCTCCCCGCCGAGCGCCGCGCCATGCGTGCCGCGGACTCCGTCGGCCATGGCGTGCGTGTGCTCACCCGCAAGACCGAGCAGGCCCACCTGGTGTGGGGCGTGCCGGGCCTGCCGCGCGCCGACGAGCGCCGGTACGCCGTCGGTGTCCTGAACGCCGTCCTCGGCGGCGGCATGTCCTCCCGCCTCTTCCAGGAGGTGCGCGAGAAGCGCGGGCTCGCCTACAGCGTCTACTCCTTCGTGTCCGGCTTCGCCGATTGCGGTCAGGTCGGCGTCTACGTCGGCTCGCAGCCGGCGAAGATCGATGAAGTGCTCGCGGTCGTGAAGACCACCATCAACGACGTGCTCATCAACGGCATCACCGACGATGAGCTCCGACGCGGCAAGGGCCAGCTCAAGGGCGGCCTGGTCCTCGGCCTCGAGGACACCGGCGCCCGGATGACGCGCATCGCCAAGGCGGAGCTCGTCACCGGCGAGCTGCCGGGGGTCGATGAGGCGTTGTCGCGCATCGAGGCGGTCACGCTGCAGGACGTCTCCGAGGTGGCGAGGGAACTGTTCTCCCAGAAGCCGACACTCGCCGTCGTCGGGCCGCTGCGCGGCGCGGGCCGCTTCAGCGCCACCTTGTAGTCGCAAGCGCTGCGCGTACCGTTCTGCCATCGACACGAGGGAGTGCCATGACGATTCGAGTGGGTGTGCTGGGTGCACGCGGGCGCATGGGCGCCGACGTGTGCCGCGTGGTCGAGGCGGCGCCTGACCTGGAACTGGTGGCCCAGGTCGACGTGGGGGACGACCTCATCGAGCTCACGGCGGCCGGAGCGGAGGTCGTGGTCGATTTCACCACGCCGGACGCCGTGCTGCAGAACCTCTCCTGGTGCATGCGCCATGGCATCCACGCGGTGGTCGGCACGACCGGCTGGAACACGTCGAAGTACGACGTCGTCCGTGAACAGCTCCAGGCGCATCCCGAGGTCGGCGTGCTCATCGCCCCCAACTTCGCCATCGGCGCGGTGCTCCTCATGAAGTTCGCGGAGCAGGCCGCCGCCTTCTACGAGAGCGTCGAGATAGTCGAGTTGCACCACCCCAACAAGGTGGACGCCCCATCGGGCACCGCGCGAGCGACCGCGCAGCGGATCGGCGCGGCCCGTGCCGCCGCCCGACTCGCGCCCATGCCGGATGCAACCACGCAGCTGCTCGAGGGTGCCCGAGGCGCTGAGGTGGACGGTGTGCGCGTGCATTCCGTGCGCCTGCGCGGACTGCTCGCGCACGAGGAGGCGCTGTTCGGGAACCCCGGGGAGGTGCTCACCCTGCGTCACGACTCCCTGGACCGGTCATCGTTCATGCCCGGAGTGCTCCTGGGCGTTCGCGGGGTCGCGGCCCGACCGGGCCTCACCATCGGGCTGGACGCCTTCCTGTGAGGACGCGCCTGACCGTCGGCGTGCTACTGCTCGTCGTCGCCTTCTACTCGATCGCCCTGCTCGGCATGGGGGTCGCCTTCATCGCAGCCGGGGGCCTCGGCATCCTCATGGGGGCGGGCATCCTCGCCATCCTCGCCGCGAGCGTGTGGGCTGTGGTGCGCGAGGTGCGATTCGGCATGGACAGCATGCGCTTGGCCCGCACCCTGGGCGAGGAGGATGGCGTACCCCTCGACACCGCGGTACGTGACGCGGACGGCCGCACCGATCCCACCGCCGCCCAGATCGAGTGGCAACGGCGCAAGGCCATCGTCGACTCGGCTCCCCAGGACTGGCGGGCCTGGTTCCTGCTCGGCATCGCCTATGACAACGCGCGGGATCGCAAGCAGGGACGAGCGGCCGTGCGCGAGGCGATCCGGCTCTTCCGCCAACGCGGCTAGGCCATCCAGCCCAGGTGGCGCACCAGCGCGGTCGTGGCTGCCGCACTCACCACCATCACCAGGAAGTTGGTCCGACGCGCCATCAGCCCGATGGCGACCGCCATGCCGGGGACGCGGGCATCGAGCAGGATCGCGTGCTTCGAGGTCACTGCCTGGACGGTCACGATGCCGGTCAGCAGCGCCACTGGGAGGAGCGCCGCGACGTGGTGCACGATGCGCCGGTCCAGCACCCGCTCCGGG
The DNA here is from genome assembly GCA_027324895.1 of Actinomycetota bacterium. Taxonomy (GTDB): domain Bacteria; phylum Actinomycetota; class Actinomycetes; order S36-B12; family UBA5976; genus JAKALQ01. Next base: position 3,140 of record DAHWFQ010000031.1, read on the forward strand.
AGCAGGTAACCGGCGAGCTTCTCCGCGTAGCAGCCGAAGGAGGCGATGAGCACCGAGGGCCACATCAGGCCACCACCTCGGGATGGCGAAGGAGCGTCGTCGTCGCGACGCCGAAGGCGATGAGCGCGCAGCACAGTACGGGCACGCCCGCAGGCACGAAGGGCACGAGTAGCAGGGCCAGGGCGCAGGAGCCGGCTGCGACCAACCAGCTCTCGCGATCGCGAAGGCGCGGCCACAGCAGCCCGGCCAGGCCGGCCGCGATGGCGGTGTCCAGGCCGAAGGCCCGAGGGTCGCCGATCGCCTGTGCAGACAATGCCCCGATCAGGGTTGCGGTGTTCCAGAGCACGTACACGCTCAGGCCCCCCGCCCAGAAGCCCAGCCGTGACGCGCGACCGTCCTCGAGTGACTCATCCTGCGCGATGGAGAGGGCCGTCGACTCATCGATGGTGAGCTGGGCGGCGAGCAGGCGCCAGCCGTGACGCACGCGCAACACGGTGGACATCCGCACCGCATACATGGCATTGCGGACGCCCAGCAGCAGGGCGGTGGAGATGGCGGCAGCAGGCGCGCCACCGGCGCCCAGGACGCCGACGAACGCCAGTTGCGAGGCGCCCGTGAACATGAGCACGGAGAGCGCACAGGTCTGGATGACCCCGAGGCCGGCCGTGACGCCCATCGCCCCGAAGGACACGCCATAGACGGAGACGGCCAGGCCGACGAAGACGGCGTTGCGGATGATGGTCACGCGGGTGACGGCGAATGACGCGTGCGCGTCCGTCCCGGTGTGCATCGGCACAGCGTATTGGCGACGATCACTGCCTGTCGCGAAGCGGCGGAGGGCAGGCGATGCCCAGCCGGTAGCCCACCCCG
>DAHWFQ010000046.1:0-9274 GCA_027324895.1 Actinomycetota bacterium
GCCGAGGCCAACCAGTGGCCCGAGGACGTGGTGGAGTATTTCGGCAGCGACGACGACCCCGAGTTCCACATGTGCTTCAACTTCCCGGTGATGCCGCGGCTGTACATGAGCCTGAAGAAGGAGGACACCACCTCCATCCGCGAGATCATGGGCCGCCTGCCGGCCATCCCGAAATTCGGCCAGTGGGCGACCTTCCTGCGCAACCACGACGAGCTGACGCTGGAGATGGTCACCGACGACGAGCGCTCGTTTATGTACGCCGCCTACGCGCCCGACACCCGCATGAAGATCAACGTGGGCATCCGCCGCCGGCTGGCCCCGCTGCTCGACAACGACCGCCGCCGCATCGAGCTGCTGAACACCGTGCTGCTGGCGCTGCCCGGCAGCCCGATCCTGTACTACGGCGACGAGATCGGCATGGGCGACAACTTCTGGCTCGAGGACCGCGATGGCGTCCGCACACCGATGCAGTGGAGCGGCGAGGCGAATGCCGGGTTCTCGACGGCTGCGGCGGAGCAGCTGTACCTGCCCGTGATCTCCGACCCGCAGTACGGGCCGGGCGCGGTGAACGTGGCGGCCCAGGAAGGCAATCCGAGTTCGCTGCTGTGGTGGATGCGGCGCATCCTCGCGCTGCGCCAGGAGCACCCGGTCTTCGGTCGCGGGAGCATCACCTTCCTCAGCCCCGAGAACTCGCGCGTCCTCGCCTACATCCGCGCCGACAGCAATGAAACGGTGCTCGTGGTCGCGAACCTCTCGCGCACGGTGCAGAGCGCCGAGCTCGACCTCTCGTCATTCCAGGGACGCACCCCCGTCGACCTCTTCGGCGCATCTGCGCTCAGTCCGATCGACGTCGGCGCGTACTCGCTCACGCTCGCCCCGTACGGCTTCTACTGGCTCTCCCTCGCACAACCTTCGGTCAGCAGCGGAGTGCCGGTCGTCGAGATCGACACCGTGCTCTACGACGACCCGCGCGCCATGCAACGGCTCGAACGGGTCCTTCCCTCAGCGATCTCCGGCCGACGCTGGTTCGGCGCCAAGTCCCGGGCCATCCAGTCCCTCGCCGTGATCGACGCGGTGAAGGTGGTGGGCGTCCGCGGTGCCCGCCTGCTCCTCGCAGAGATTAACTACGGCGAGGGCGAACCCGACACCTACCTGTTGCCGGTGCGTGAGGTGGACTCGGTCACCGATCCGACCTCCGTGCTCGCCAAGCTGCGCTTCGTCGATGGCTCACGCGCGACATTGATCGACGCCTGCCACGATGCCGAGACGATGTCGGCCCTGCTCGAGGTCATCGCGCGGGGCGACGTGCTCCCCGCCCGCGACGGCACCGCGCACGGTGTGCGCACGGACGCCTTCGCCGCGCTGCGCGGCGAGGGCCCGCTGGTGCCCGCGCTCTGGCGTCGCGAGGGCAGCAACTCCTCCATCGCCTTCGGCGACCGGCTCATGCTCAAGCTCTTCCGACGACCCTCCATCGGCATCAACCCCGATTGGGAGCTGGGGCGCTTCCTCACCGACGCTGCCCACTTCGCCAACGTCCCGCGCACGGCTGGTGCGCTGGAATACGTCGACAGCAGGGGTCATGCGCGGACCCTCGGGCTGGTGCAGGAACTCCTCACCAATGACGGTGACGCACGGCAATTGTTCATGACCGGCCTCCGGCAGTACTTCGGCGACGTCACCACAAGCCACCTGGGGCCGGACGCATTCGCTGTCCATCGACCGGAGTGGAGCCTGGCGCGCACGGAGGCCCCGGACCTCGCACGCCGGTTGTTCGGCAAGGCACTCGAGCAGGCGCGGCTGCTCGGCCGTCGCACCGCGGAGATGCACCTCGCCTTCGCTGCGGCCGAGGACCCGAGCCTCGCACCGATGTCGTTCACGCCGCACTACCAGCGCTCCCTCTACCAGTCGACGCGCCAGCAGCTGCGGCAGGTGCTGGCCCTGCTGGAGCGGCGTCGGCACCTGCTCGAGGACGGCGCGGGCGTGAACGCCGACCAGCTGCTCGCCAAGGGCGCGTCCATCTTCGAGCGGCTGAGCCCGGTGAAGGACATGCGCATCCACGCCCGCCGCATGCGCGTACACGGCGACTACCACCTGGAACAAGTGCTCGTGCGCAACGGCGACTTCATCATCCTCGACTTCGAGGGCGAGCCCTCCAAGTCGCTGTCGGAACGCCGCATCCGGCTGTCGCCCCTGAAGGACGTCGCCGGCATGCTGCGTTCCTTCGACTACGCCGCCCGACCGGCACTGGACGAGCTGCCGCACGCCGAGGGGGGTCGACAGGCCGCGGCCTGCACCTACTGGGTCACCTGGGTGGGCGCCGCCTTCATCGACGGCTACCTCGACGCTGCGGGTGGGGTGCTGTTGCCGGAGGGCCGCGAGGCAAGTGAGGCACTGTTGCGGAACTTCCTCCTGGAGAAGGCCGCCTACGAGGTCCTGTACGAACTGAACAACCGTCCCGGCTGGGTGGACATCCCCCTGCGCGGAATCATCGACCAGCTCGCCTGAGCCGCTACCAGGTCGTGACGTCGATGCGGTCGGGGTCGAGGTCGGGCACCGTCAAGGCGTACACGCCCTCGCCGCCCGACCACATGACCTCGGCGATACCCGCGTCGACGACGACGTCGAGCACGCCCTGCGGCTCGTCGCTGCGCAGGTCTGCGGCGTACGTCAGCTCGTCGTCGTAGCTCACATGGAGCACCTGGGCGTCCCAGTCGAGCACAAGTGACCAACCATGGTCCTCGTCATCGATGTCCATGACGAAGCCACCACTCGAGGCGTCCTCGAGGTTGACCGAGAAGCGCCACGCCGGCTCGGTGGCCGCGATGAGGGGGTCGAGGTTCGGGTGCTGCTCCAGGACCAGCCGGTCGTCCACGACGTGGAGCAGGTGCACCAGGCCCTGCTCGCCTGCCCACGGCTGCTCAGGGGATCGCGGCAGTTCGCGCAGCCACGACATGGCGCAGGGGGCGCCCTCGCGGTCGTGGAAGGTGGTGGTGGCGTACACCGACTTCGAGTGCCCGAAGTGCCCCCAGGTGCGGGGCGTGAACTCCTTGCCGTCATAGTCGCCGATCGCGTACATCGCCTGCGCGAGGTCTGCGCCGTCCATGGCCGACACGATGAGCACCCAGTGCCCGTCGACCTGCAGGAACTGCGGGCATTCCCACACGGTGCCGGTGGCGATGAGCGGCGCATCGGCGGCGCGGGCGGCGAGTACCCCGTCGTACTGCCAGTTCCGCAGGTCGGTGGACGAGTACTGCAGCGCGCAGCCGCCCACCCCACGCTGGCCGGCACCGATCGTCATCTTCCATCGCTCGCCGTCGCGTCGGACCTGTGGGTCACGGAAGTCGAAGAACTCGTCCGTGGGCGGGCCGTCCACGACGACCGCCTGCCGCGTCCAGGTGGCGAGGTCCGGGCTGCCGGTCGCCATGACCACCACGCCCCGACCCCACTCCCCCTCGGTGGGGCGGGTGTAGAACATCGTCGGCTCGTCGGCCAGCACGATCGACCCGGACCAGCAGCCGACCTCATCGTCCAGGGGATCGAGTGCGGGGGCCAGTTCCCGCCACTGCACGAGGTCATCGGAGATGGCGTGGCCCCACGAGAGCCGCGCATCCCATTGCGTGGCGCCCGGCACGTACTGGTAGAAGAGGTGGTAGACGCCATCCGCGTAGACGATGCCGTGCGGATCGTTCATCCATCCGCTGTCCGGAGTGAAGTGGAACTGCGGCCTGCGTCTTGTCACAGCGAAAGGTTAGCGAAAGGGCGGTGATCGGCGGACGCTTTCGGCGCAGCGCAGCAACCTCCCATAGGTTTCCCGTATGCACGCATTGCAGTTCATCCTCGCCGGGTCGGTCGTGGGCTTCACGGTCGGCCTCACCGGCATGGGTGGCGGCGTGCTCATGACCCCGATCCTCGTGCTGCTGTTCAAGATCGATCCGCTGGCTGCCGTGGGCAGCGACCTGCTGGTGTCCTTCTGCATGAAGCCGGTCGGTGCGTTCGTCCATCAGAAGGCGGGCACCATCCGCTGGGAGATCATGCGGTGGCTCGTCCCCTTCTCCGTCCCCTCGGCGTTCGCCGGGGCCTTCATCCTGGAGGGCATGGAGAACGGTCCGGAGTTCGCCCAGCGCCTGAAGCTCCTCATCGGGGCGGCGCTGCTGCTGGCAGTGGTCGGCATGATCACCGGGCTCTTCGTGGGCCGGGGGCGCCTGCCCCTACGTCCCGACGAGCCCCTGCGGGTCCGCCCGCTGGCGACCGCACTCATCGGCACCTTCGGTGGACTGGTGGTGGGGATGACCTCGGTGGGCTCGGGCTCACTGATCATCGTGCTGCTCATGCTCGTGTACCCGCGGCTGCGCGCTCGCGACCTGGTCGGCTCCGACCTGGTGCAGGCCATCCCGCTCGTGGGCGCCGCCACCCTGGGGCACCTGGCGGTGGGTTCGGTGCAGTTCGACCTCGCCGGCTGGCTGCTCGTGGGCGCCCTGCCCGGGATCTACCTGGGCGCGCGCTACTCGACGGCCATGCCAAACGCCGTGCTGCGCTGGCTGCTCGCCGTGCTGCTGCTGGGGTCCGGCCTGAAACTGTGGGGCGCCTCGAACGCCGTCGCCGTGACGGCATCACTCCTGCTCGCCGTTGCCGGAGCGGAGCTCACTGCCCGCCGCAGCAGCCGTCCTTCTGCGGCGCGCTACCAGCAGCTCACGCGCGGTCTTCGTCGTCCGTAGGCTTTGAGCGATACGAGTAGCGCGTGGCCAACGTGGCCCTGTACACGTCTTCCCGGAACTGGACCCCGAGCAGCGCGCACAGGCGTTGGGCAGATGCGGGGTCTGCGGCGAATTCCTCGTAGGTGATGTGGATGCTGTGGTCCGGGTGCGCAGCCGCGTAGGCGAGGGCCATCTCCTCGAACTTCTCGAGCCCCTCTCGCGACTCCGCTCGTTCCTCCTCAGACTGCTCAGCCCACCAGGCTCCGGCCATGGTGCGATCGAGGTCGCGCGTGAGGAACACGATGGCACCCGGCTTGCGCACCGAGATGAGCCACTGCAGTTTCTGCTCGAAGTCCGTGTCGTCCATGCGGTACCACCAGCGGATCTCCTTGAAGCCGATGGTCTTGGGGATGGGTTGCTTCGGGTACAACTGGTTGAGCAGGGCCCTGCGGATGTCCCGCTTCCACTGGATGGTGGACAGTTGCTGCGAGCCGTACCAGGGACTGGCCGGCAGTTCGCGACCGCTGTAGCGCAGGGCCACGGCATCGGCCAGACGCGCCTCGGCATCGGCCAGTGGCAAAGGGAACAGGTAGTTCTCACCGCGGATGTCGAAGCCGGGCAGTCGGGAGAGGTAGCCGGTGACCAGGGTTGAGCCGCTGCGTCCGTAGGTGACGACATAGGCGGATCGGAAGCGACTGGTGCCGCGCCAGGGTGGGAGCAGCTCGCCGAGTGTGGCCCGCAACCACAAGGGCATGCGTGCGCGCGTGGCCAAGCGGGCGCTGAACCAGCCGGGGTTCCGCGCCGCCTCGAGCAGGAGGTGCGCAACGTGGTGGAACATCAGGGCAGCACCTCCGCCACGATGGTGTGTGCTATCGGACCTGGCGCCCCGACACCAGTGACCACGAGTTCAGCAGACAGCGGAGCCTCGTAGTCCTGACCGACACCCGTCATGTTCGGTATTGCGCCCTGGGCGGCACGGCGGTAGAGGCCCTTGGGATCCCGCTCCCTGCACACGTCCAAGGGGGTGTCGACGTGGATCTCGAGGAATTCGCCCGGTGCGAAGCGCGCGCGCACCGCATCGCGATCCCCGCGATAGGGCGAGACCAGGCACACGAGCACCATGAGGCCGGCGTCTGCCATGAGACGCGCCACCTCACCGACGCGCCGCACGTTCTCCGCACGGTCCTCGGGGGTGAAGCCGAGGTCCTTGTTCAGGCCCAGGCGGATGTTGTCACCGTCGAGGATGTAGGTGTGGATCCCGCGCTCGTTGAGCTCCCGCTCGACCGCATTGGCGATGGTCGACTTCCCGGAACCCGGTAGACCGGTGAACCAGAGCACCTTGGATGCGTGGCCGAGGGCAACCGAGCGGCCCGCCCGGTCGGAGTCGAAGGCCTGGGCATGCACATTGCTACCGCGGCGCAGGTCGTGCAGCATCAACCCCGCGCCGACACTGTCACCCGTCCCGCGATTGACGAGCAGGAAGGCGCCGGTGTCACGCACCCGGGCGTACTCGTCGAGCATGATGGGCGCGTCGGTGGCGATCTCCACGCGGCCGATCTCGTTGATGGCGAGGTCGCGGGCCGCGTGGCGATGGCCGGATTCCACGTCGACCCGGTCACGGATGCCGGTCACGGTCGCTGGAATGCGCAAGGGCCCGCTCACCAGCTCGTAGGTGCGGCCGCGTGCCAGCGGCTGCTCCGACAGCCAGACGAGTTCCGCGGCGAAGCGATCGTTGGGCACGCGGGCCTCCCCCTGCTGCACAAGCAGGTCACCCCGGGCGCAGTCGATCTCGCGATCGAGGGTCATGGCGATCGCCTGGCCGGCTCGGGCCTCCTGCGCCTCGGATGCGGCAACGGAGATGCCTGCCACGCGGGCGCTCACGCCGGTGCGACCCACCGTGACCTCGTCGCCCACCCGGATGCCCCCGGAGAGCACCGTTCCGGCGTAGCCCCGGTAGTTGCCAGCGGCGCGCAGCACGAGCTGCACCGGCAGGCGGAAGTGCGGGGATCGGCTGCGATCCGCAACCTCGATGGACCGCAGCAGCTCGAGCAGCGTCCCGCCGTCGTACCAGGGCGCGGCCGCCGAGCGACTGGTGACGAAATCGCCATCCAGGGCACTCACCGGCAGCGTGAGCAGGCGCTCGATCCCCACCTTCGCAGCGGACTCGCCGACCCGCTCCGCAAGCCCTCGGTACGCGGCCTCATCGAAGCCGATGGCGTCCATCTTGTTGATCGCCACGATGACGGTCTTCACGCCCATCAGGGCGCAGATGTACAGGTGCCGGAAGGTCTGGGTGCGCACGCCACGGGCTGCGTCGACGAGCAGGATGGCGACGTCCGCGGTGGAGGCTGCGACTGCCATGTTGCGCGTGTACTGCTCATGGCCCGGGGCGTCGGCGATGATCGCGCGCAGGCCGTTCTGCAGATCGAGGTGACGGTAGGCGACGTCGATGGTGATGCCCTGCTCACGCTCCGCCTCCAGGCCGTCCGTGAGCAACGAGAAGTCGACCTCGCCGGCGGGGATGATGGACCCGGACCGCCGGGTCCAGCGAGCCGCTTCGAGCACGTCCTCCGGCACGGACAGCGTCTCCGCGAGCAGGCGGCCGATGAGGGTGCTCTTGCCGTCGTCGACGGATCCGCAGGTCACGATTCGGAGCAGCCCCGCCATCAGAAGTAGCCCTCGACCTTCTTGGCTTCCATGGAGGCGCTCTTCTCGCCGTCGATGAGGCGTCCGGCACGCTCGGAGAGGCGTGTCGTGATGAGTTCCTCGATGAGGTCGTCGACGGTGGCGGCGGGGCTCTCCACGGCCGCGCACAGGGGGTAGCAGCCGAGCGACCGGAAGCGGATGAGGCGCAACTCAGGGGTCTCGCCGTCGCGCAGTGGGAAGCGCTCGTCATCGACCATGATGAGGGCGCCATCGCGGCTGACGACCGGGCGTTCGGCGGCGAAGTAGAGCGGCACCACGGGGATGCCCTCACGGCGCGTGTACTGCCAGACGTCGAGCTCGGTCCAGTTGGACAGCGGGAACACGCGCATGGTCTGGCCCTCGGTGAGCCGCGTGTTGTAGGTGTGCCACATCTCGGGCCGCTGCGCGCGTGGCTCCCAGCGGTGGCCGGGCAGGCGTAGGGAGAAGATGCGCTCTTTGGCCCGGCTGCGCTCCTCGTCACGCCGCGACCCACCGAGCGCGGCGTCGAATCCGTACTGGTCCAACGCCTCGCGCAGGGCCACGGTCTTCATGACCCGCGTGTACTCCTGCGTACCGGCGGTGAAGGGGGTGATGTCGTCGGCCACGCCCTGCTGGTTGGTGTGCACGATGAGGTCGACGCCGTAGTGCTTCGCGATCTCATCGCGGAAGCGGATCATCGCCGCGAACTTCCAGGTGGTGTCCACGTGCATGAGCGGGAAGGGGATGGGGGCCGGCGCGAAGGCCTTGTGCGCGATGTGCAGCATGACCCCGGAGTCCTTGCCGATGCTGTACAGCATGACCGGTCGGTCGAACGCGGCGGCGGTCTCGCGGACGATTTCGATGGCCTCGGCCTCCAGGGCATCGAGGAGGCCGGTGCGGGACATGTGAGGCACCCTATACGGGATCTTTACGCGATCCGCGGACCTCCACGAATCGCACAGAGGGTTCACAGGAAGATCACCCGAAGGTCCCGGGGGACCGCTCAGCTGCCGACCTTCGTCCTTCCGTACCAGGCTTCGGCGATGACCCGTCTGCGATCGGCGTAGTCGGCGCCGGTGCCCGGGTGGAGGTGCTCGACGGCCGGCCCGGCCCCGAGGTCGACGTCGGCGAGGTCCGTGGTGAACACCACGCCCGGGATGGCCGGTCGCACGTCCCGGAACCCGAGCACCCATTCGGCGAGCAGCCGAGTGCGCAGGCGGACGAGCGGGATGAGGTCCGGCTTGCCGCGGGGCTTGGCCCTCACGAGCAGCTGCGCGGCCTGCTCGGCACCGTCACCCCACTGCGCCTGCAGCGCCGCCGCCGCGGACGCCATCGCGCCCCGCGCCAGGGCGTCGTCGATGAGTCCCTCCACGGTGGCGGCCAGTTGCTCCGGCTGCGAGGCCTCCACGACCACGCCCACACCCTGCGCCTGCATCGCGAGCGCACGGGCGCGCTGGTCATCCGTGACGTTGTTCGCGGGCACGAGCACGGTGGGCACCGCGCAGGCGGTGAACTCGTGGGCGGCGTTGTAGCCCACGGAAGTGACGGCCAGGTCGACGGCCGAGAGGTACGGGTACAGCGGGAACATGCCGCTCACGGTGTGCACCCTGCTGGCCCCGGCTCCGGAGCGATTGCGCCCCAAGGCGTCCTTGGTGGTCACCACGTTGATGTCGTCGCGGGCAGCCAACTGCTCCATGATCAGGTCGAGGCCGACGATCGCATTGCTGCCGACGTTGAAGAGGACGGTGGGCCGCTCCGGATCGACGCCCAGGGCGCCGGCAGCGCTCGCCCGCGCGAGCATCGAGCCCGGCCCGGCCTGCGTGACCACGCCCACCTTCCGGGCGTCGCCGCGGCCCCGCGTGGCCCCCGCGTCCATGCGGTCGCCGAGGTCACCCGGCTCGATGATGAGGTCGAAG
>DAHWFQ010000048.1:0-1692 GCA_027324895.1 Actinomycetota bacterium
CCTGGGGCGGGCTGGCGGCGCGGGGTGGCGTGAAGCGCGGGGCCTACGCCTACCCGGTGCTGCTCGTCTCCTTCCTGCTCGCCATGTCCCTGGCGGTGCTCGCCGACAATCTCGGCATCCTCTGGGTAGCCATCGAGGCGACCACCATCACCACCGCCTTCCTCGTGGGGCACCACAAGACCCGGCAGGCCCTGGAGGCCGCTTGGAAGTATGTGATCCTCGGCTCGGTGGGTGTGGCCATCGCCCTCCTGGGCATCGTGCTCCTCTACTCGGCCACCGTCGCTGCCGGACATGCCACCCTCTCCTGGGTCTCGCTCATGCAATCCGGGGTGCGACTCGACCATGGCCTGATGAAGATGGCGGCCGGACTGACCCTGCTCGGCTTCGCCACCAAGGCGGGCCTCGCACCCATGCACAGTTGGCTCCCCGACGCCCACAGCCAGGCACCTGCCGAAGTGTCCGGCCTGATGTCCGGTGTGCTGCTGTCGGTCGCCTTCTACGGCATCCTCCGCGTGCAGGCGATTGCCGACCGGGCCATCGGCCCCGAGCTCATGCGCAATCTCCTGCTGGCCGGCGCACTGCTGTCCATCGCCCAGGCGGGCGCACTCATCCTGCGACAGCGTGATCTCAAGCGCATGCTCGCCTACTCCAGCATCGAGCACATGGGCGTCATCGCCTTGGCCGCCGCCATCGGCGGGCCGTTGGCCATCGGAGCGGCCCTGCTCCACATGCTCGGACACGGACTCGCCAAGTCGAGCATCTTCGTGGCGTCCGGTCGGATTCTTGCCACTGACGGTACGACGCAACTGGCGAAGTTGCATGCCCTGCTCGTGCGCCGGCCAGCACTGGGCGCGCCGTTCCTGGTGGCCATGGTGGCGCTGCTGGGCATGCCGCCGTTCGCCCTCTTCTTCACCGAGGCCGCCATCGTCTTGGCCGGCTTCCAGCGCGGCCTGGGCTGGGTGACGGGCGCCGCCGTCGCCCTGCTGCTCGTGGCCTTTGCGGGGCTGGCCCGCCAAACCGCGAGGTTGCTGTTCGGCGGCAGCGAAGCGGCCACGGCGGCGCCGACCGACCGCTCGTGGCATGGCCCCCGGCTGCCGCTGATCGCGGCCCTGGCGGTCACGGCGGTTCTCGGCTTCGTGAGCGGACCGGTCGCGGACCTCATCGTCCGCGCCGCGCAGGCACTGGGGGCAGGACAATGACGGACCGGCCGAGGACTGAACGCTTGATGGTGACGTCGCAGAACGTCGCGGATGTCTTCCGGTCGCACCTTGACGACGGGTTCCGGCTGCGGCTGGTGGCATGCCACGAGGACGCGTCCGACTTCCGAATCGTCTATGTCCTGCTGCGGTCGGTGGACGACCGATGCGTCGAACTGGTGCTCCCGGTGTTGCGCGATGAGCCGCGGATTCCCAGCCTGGCGCGCCTGGACTACACGGTGGGTCGGTTCGAACGCGAGGTCTGGGATCTCTACGGCGTCAGCCCGATCGACCACCCGCTTCCCAGGCGCATCGTGCGGCACGGTCACTGGCCCGAGGACTGGCTTCCGATGCTGCGCGGCGCAGACCCCAGGCCGGAGTTCACGGAGGATCTGGGTTCGTTCCCCTTCCTGTCCGTGGAGGGTGATGGCGTCTACGAGATCCCGGTGGGCCCCATCCACGCGGGGCTCATCGAGCCAGGGCACTTCCGCTTCTC
>DAHWFQ010000068.1:0-2046 GCA_027324895.1 Actinomycetota bacterium
GTCACGGTGGATGACATCGCCAAGCGCCTGATGGATGCCGGCTTCCATGCGCCGACCATGTCGTTCCCGGTCGCGGGCACGCTCATGATCGAACCCACCGAAAGCGAGCCCCTGGCAGAGATCGAGCGTTTCATCGACGCCATGATCGCCATCCGCCGGGAGATCCAGGACGTCATCGACGGCAGGATCGCGGTGGAGGATTCACCGCTACGCCATGCACCGCATACGGCGCGGGCACTGCTCGGCGACTGGGACCGCAAGTACACGCGTGAACAGGGCGCATACCCGACCGGTCCCATGGGGTCCAATTCGCTGAAGTACTTCCCGCCGGTCGGGCGCATCGACGGCGCCTACGGGGATCGAAACCTGGTGTGCACCTGCCCCGAGCCCGCGGCATACGCGGACTGACGCTGGTCACACCTCTTCGGCGAAAGGCGGGTTGCAGCCGCGGCGAGTGCAGTTGATCGCCGCGGCGCGGCCCGCCTTCGTCACGATCGCGCGCAGAGCACCGGTGTCATGCGCCAGCTCGCGCAGGCTGTGTTGCTCGGTCGCGAGCAGCGTGCCCCGGATCAGCCAGGCCATGAACGTGTCGCCTGCGCCCACGGTGTCCGCCACCTCGATGCGTTCTCCGGGCACTTCGCACACCATCTCGCCATCGACGAACACGGCGGAGCCGTTGGCACCACGCGTCATCACCACGAACGCGGCGTCCTGTGACCAGGCCGCCGCCTGATTGTTCTCCGCGACACCGGGGGAGAGCCAGCGCAGATCCTCGTCCGAGACCTTGATGAAGTCTGCAATCCGACACCAGTCCGCAACGCCGGCACGCATTTCGCGGGCAGCCTCCTCTGTCTGCGCGGCTGCGGGACGGGCATTGGGATCGAAGGCGATGAGGGGCCGTGGCGAAAGCTGCGTCAACCAGTCTCGAGTGCGGGGCCCACCGGGGCTGCGCACCGAGGCGATGGAGCCGACCAGCACGACGCCGGTGCCCTCGGGCAGGGGAGTGGCCAGATCCTCGGCCGTCCATTGCCAGTCCGCCGCCCCCTCGAGGCGGAAGACGTACGCCGGCTGCCCGTCTGCAGCCAGCCGCACCTCGACGATCGACGCCGGCTCGTCCACGTCAGGAGCGGCACTGAGGTCAAGGTGCTCGGCCTCATTGTGCGCCCGCAGGACGCGCCCGGCAGCATCGCGCGAGAAGCGGGCGCGCAGCGCGGTTTCGACACCAGCGCGCTGCAGGGCGATCGCGGTATTGCTTGCCGAGCCGCCCACCACATCCATGGCACTGCCATCGGCTTGGAAGAAGCGGTCGATGACGACCTCCCCGACAACCGTCGCCTTCATGCTGCTCCACTCCGTCGGTCGGGAACCGGTCCTAGGCTAATCGCACCAAGGGAGCACATGTGGCAGTCACGATTCGAGATGTAGCGCAACAAGCTGAGGTGTCAGTCGCGACGGTGTCGCGCGCCTTGCGCGATCATCCCTCCATCTCCGAGCGCACGCGTCGTCATGTGGTGGAAGTCGCCAATGCCATGGGCTACGTGCTTCCGGTGCGCAATGCACCTGCGCGCCTGGAGAATTCCCGGCCCCGGGTGGCGCTGATCGTGCCCTTCGTCGGCCGCTGGTACTTCGCGCGCGTGCTGGAGGGTGCGGAACGGGTCATGCATGATCGTGGCATCGATCTGGTCGTATCACGACCGGTTGACAGCCAGGGTCGGCGACGGGCGCTGGCCGAGCATCTGCAGGATCTGGGCGTGAACGGCGCCATCGCCGTTTCAATGCCGCTGTCGGACCTCGACCTCGATGCCTTGGAACGGGTCGGCATCCCTATCGTCATGATCGGTGTCGACAATCCCAAGGTGTCGAATGTGCGGATCGACGACGTGGAAGCCGGCTTGGTGGCCACCCGCCATCTGCTGGAACTGGGCCACGAGCGCATCGGCCTGGTGAGCGAAGGGCCCTTCGAGCCCTGGAGCTTCACCACCACACGGGACCGTCGCAACGGCTTCCTCAAGGCCTTCGAGGAGGCCCGGGTGCGCTGGGACCCCA
>DAHWFQ010000069.1:0-11930 GCA_027324895.1 Actinomycetota bacterium
GAACGGCAGCTCGGCGTTCGTCGGGTCGCAGAAGCGCAGGAAGTACCACGAGGAGTCGACGAAGGTGTCCATGGTGTCTGGGTCACGACGCGCGGGCTTGCCACACTGGGGGCACGAGACCTCGGCCCAGGCCGTAGCCGCACCCAGGGGCGAGGATCCCTTGGGCGTGAGGTCGAGGTCCTTGGCGTCCGGCAGCTGCACGGGCAACTGCTCGAGGGGCACCGGCACCTCCCCGCAATCGGGACAGTGGATGATCGGGATGGGCGTGCCCCAGTAGCGCTGCCGGGAGATGAGCCAGTCGCGCAGGCGGTAGTTCCTGGCCGCCTTGCCCAACCCCCGCTCCTCCAGCCATTCGGTCATGGTGGCGATGGCCTCGCCCTTGTCCATGCCGTTGAGGAAGTCACTGTTGATGTGTCGACCCTCGCCGCTCACGGCGACGCCGGTCTCCGCGGGATCCTCGTCCGACTCGATGACGTTGATCACGGGCAGGTTGAAGACGCGCGCGAAATCCAGGTCGCGCTGATCGCCGCAGGGCACCGCCATGATGGCTCCGGTGCCGTAGTCGGACAGCACGTAGTCGGCCGCGTAGACCGGCAGGCGCTCTCCGTTCACGGGGTTCACCGCATAGCGCTCCAGGAACACGCCCGTCTTCGGTCGGTCCGAGGCCAGACGCTCGATGTCGGTCTCGCCCTTGACCTTCTCCAGGTAGGCGCGGAACTCTGCCTCGGCCGTGGTGCCGGCCGCCAGATCGGCAGCGAGGTCGGAGTCCACGGCGACCACGAAGAAGGTGGCACCGAACAGCGTGTCCGGACGCGTCGTGTACACCGTGACTGCTTCGTCACGCCCCTCGATCTGGAAGCGCACCTCGGCGCCGGAAGAGCGCCCGATCCAGTTGCGCTGCATGAGCAGCACCTTGTCCGGCCACTTCCCCTCGAGCAGTTGCATGTCGTCGAGCAGGCGGTCGGCGTACTCCGTGATCCGCAGGTACCACTGGGTCAGCTTCTTCTTGGTGACCACGCTGTCGCAGCGTTCGCAGAGGCCGTTGACCACCTGCTCGTTGGCGAGCACCGTCTGGTCGGTGGGGCACCAGTTCACGCTCGAAGCCTTGCGGTAGGCCAGGCCACGCTTGAACATCTCGAGGAAGAACCACTGGTTCCAGCGGTAGTACTCGGGGTCGCAGGTGTTCAGGGTGCGGTCCCAGTCGAATGAGCAGGCGTACCGGCGCATGGACGCCTTTTGCGTGGCGATGTTCTCGTAGGTCCAGGCCCGCGGATCAGCGCCGCGCTTGATGGCCGCGTTCTCCGCCGGCAGGCCGAAGGCATCCCAGCCGATCGGGTGCATCACGTTGAAGCCGCGCTGCGCCCAGTAACGCGCGATGACGTCGCCGAGCGCGTAGGCCTCGGCATGGCCCATGTGCAGGTCCCCCGATGGGTACGGGAACATGTCGAGCACGTACTTCTTGGGGCGCGCATCATCGGCCCGGCTGGAGCGGAAGGGCGCCAGTTCGTCCCACACCGGCAGCCACCGGGCCTGGATCGCCTCGAAGTCGAAGACGTCTTCCGTCATCTCGCACACCCTCCAGAAACCGAACGGCCCGACTTCCTGTCGGAAGCCGGGCCGTTGACCAGTATCGGCGCTCATCGCGCTGCTACTTCGCTCTCGCTCGGAGTCACCCGAGCAAGCTCGGGTATTCCGCACTCGAGCTTCAAGTGGAGCTGAGGGGATTCGAACCCCTGACCCCCTGCATGCCATGCAGGTGCGCTACCAGCTGCGCCACAGCCCCTTGAGCGAGGTGAACCCTACATGAACGCACGCAGGATTCCGAAACTCGCCGTCCGCCTACGGAGCGACGGGTTCCTCCAAGGGCAACGCGATGTACGGGCAGTCCTTCCACAGGCGCTCCAGGTCGTAGAACGCCCGCTCCTCCTCATGCTGGATGTGCACGACGATGTCGACGTAGTCGAGCAGGATCCAACGACCCTGCTGGGTGCCCTCGCGCCGCACCGGATCGACGTCGATGCGATCGAGCGCCTCCTCGACGGCATCCGAGATGGCCTTCACCTGGCGGTCGTTGTTGCCGGTCAGGATGAGGAAGATGTCCGTGATGGCCAACTTCTCCGACACGTCGATCGCCACGATGTCGCCGGCCTTCTTCTCAGCCGCGGCCAACGCTGCCCGGGTGGTCCAGTCGATCGCGCGTTCGGTTGCCGCCACGTGCACTCCAGTCCCGCCGCCGCAGGTTGCGGCCGCGTATTCGGGGCCATTGTTTCACAGTCGGCTTTCCCAGAACTCCAGCCAGCCCACGAGCGTCGCCTCACTCACCGTGGCCTGCTCAGACATCCCCAGGGAACGCACCAGCCCGGTGAGCTTGTTGTGGTCCCTCGGCAGTTCCAGGAGCAGTGCGTTCAGGGCCGCGTGGAGCCGCACGCCGGTGGGGTCGGAGAGCACGAACGTGGCCGCCGCGATGCCGTCAAGGCGGCGCAATCCGGGCTCGAAGACGTCGGCACTCCCGTCCACGCGGTGCACGAGGAGCGCGTGGTTGAGGGCCACGTTGATGCCGTCGACAGCGTCGACCAGTCCGGCGAAGGCCAGGCGATCGAGGATCACCGCGCCTGCCATCGGCCGTCGCATGGCATCGGCGACCGCCTGGCTGAGCGCATTGGGGTCGTTGATGCTCAGGGCCTCCGTCGCTTCATCGAAGCGGATCGGCTGCACCTTGAGTGAGGGACCACCGACCGGCAGCGCGGTCACCACTCCCCCATGGCCCTCGGGTGCCCGTACTCCCACCGCCACCCAGCCGGACGAAAGCGTGGCGGTCATGCGGAGGTTCGTGAAGGTGCCACGGGCCAGCAGCGTGAAGGCGGAAAGCGAGACGACGAGGACCAGGATGACCATCACGCCCAGGGTGAGCAAGGGGCGTCGCAGTGTGGACTCACGCATGACGGACCCCGTACAGCCCGTGCGTGACGATGTACTCCCACACCGTCAGCGGGACTTCGGCGGGCCGCTGCCGCGTGCGTGGGATCTGCTCGCGGATCGACGTGGAGGCATCCGCCGACTCGCTGCCCGGCACCACCTCGAAGCGAAGTCCGTCGACATCGGGTGCGATGACGAATGCCCCCGGGCGCTCCACGACGAGGAAGCTGCACATCCGCACCAACTCCTCGATGCGATGCCAGGTGGGGAGCAGGGCCAGGGTGTCGCTTCCGATGATGTACCGCAACTGCAGGTGCGGGGAGTGCATGGTGGCGACGGTGTCGAAGGCGTAGGTCGGCCCTTGCCGCCGCACCTCGAGGTCGTCGACGATGCAGTACGGCTCGTCGTGGAATGCAAGCCGCGTCATGGCAAGACGATCGGCTGCGGGCGTATCCGGGATCTTCTGCCAAGGGTCACCCGCAGGGATCACCACCACTTCGTCGACGAGTCCGGCCGCCAGCGCCGAGCGCGCCATCTGCAGGTGGGCGTTGTGCGGGGGGTCGAAGGTGCCGCCCAACAGTCCAAGGCGCGGCTTCCGGTCCCCCTGCCCGCCATTCGCCCCTCCGCCTGCGCGGGAGGCACGGGCCGGGTCATGGACCGCTCCCGATGCGCGCATGACTAGCGCTTCGGCCCCAGGCGCGTCACGAGGAGCAGGAGGAGCAGGAGGCTGCCGAGCGCGCCGGCGCCATACATCCAGGGCTGGCCGGGGATGAGGTTCGCGGCCTCCTCGGCAATCACGAGCGCGGCGGTCATCTGCACTCCTTTCGTCGCGCCGATGGTAGCGGAGCCGGCGCTCGGCACCGCGTGTGCCCGCCATTCAGTGGCGGGTATGGCCTGCACCCGTGACGACGTACTTGGTGGAGGTGAGCTCCTTCAGCCCCATGGGCCCGCGCGCATGCAACTTCTGGGTGGAGATGCCGATCTCGGCACCGAAGCCGAACTCACCGCCGTCGGTGAACCGGGTTGAGGCATTGACCATGACCGCGGCAGCGTCCACGGCGTCCGTGAACCTGGCGATGGCTGCCGCGGAGTCGGCCACGATCGCCTCGGTGTGGCCCGTTGACCACTTCCGGATGTGCGCGATGGCGTCGTCGATCGAGTCCACGATGCCGGCTGCCATGTCCAGGGAGTAGTACTCCCGCGCCCAGTCCTCGTCCGTGGCCGGCAGGTGCGGCGCTCCCGCCGCGACAGCCGCGGCCACGAAGGTCGCATCCCCGTGGATCGTGACGCCGGAGTCGCGGAAGGCCGCGGCGAGCCGGGGAAGCAGCTCGGCCGCGATCGCGCGGTGCACCAGCACCGTCTCCGCCGTGTTGCACACCGAGGTGCGTTGGGTCTTGGAGTTGATGACGATGTCGACCGCCATGTCGAGGTTCGCCGATGCATCCACGTAAACGTGGCAGTTCCCGACGCCGGTCTCGATGACAGGCACCGTCGAGCCGTTCACCACGGCGTTGATGAGGCCGGCCCCGCCTCGGGGGATGATCACATCGACCAGCCCACGTGCGGTCATCAGCTCGGTGACCTCATCGTGGGTCGATCCGGGCACGAGTTGGATGATGTCGGCGGAGAATCCTTGTGCGGCAACGGCGCGCTGCATCACCGCGACCAAGGCCGTGTTGGTGTTCAGCGCCGACGCGGAACCGCGCAGCAGTGACACATTCCCGCTCTTCAGGCAGAGCGCGGCGGCATCGACGGTCACATTGGGGCGCGCCTCGTAGATCATCGCCACCACACCCAGGGGTACCCGCAGTTGGGTGATCCTGAGCCCGTTCGGCTGCGTATACCCCTGCAGGACCTCACCGACGGGATCGGGCAGTGCGGCCACGTCGCGCACGGCGCCCGCGATCGCGCGCAGCCGGGAATCGTCCAAGCTCAGACGATCGATGATCGCGGCATCTGTGCCCGACTCCCTGGCTGCAGCGACGTCGAGGTCATTGGCGGCGATGATGCTCACGGCATGGGCCTCGAGGGCATCGGCGATCGCTGACAGGGCCCGGTCCTTGCGCTCCCGATGCGCGATGGCGAGCGTGGGCGCCGCCTCGCGGGCGCGCCGACATGCGGCGATGACCTCAGACATGCACACCCCTCAGCAGCACCATGTCGTCCCGGTGGATGCACTCGCGACCGTACTCGTCACCGAGTGCTGCAGCGAGATCAGCCGTCGACTTGCCACGCATGCGCTCGACGTCGGTGGAGTCGAAGTTCACCAGACCGCGTGCGAAGACCACACCGTGCGGATCGAGCACGTCGACCGGATCACCCGCCGTGAAGTCCCCTGACACCCCGATGATGCCGGCGGCGAGTAGGGACTTGCCACGCTCCCGCAGCGCCATCACGGCGCCGGCGTCAACCGTCACGCTGCCGCGGATGGAGGTGGCGTGCTCGAGCCACAGGAGGCGGGTCGGGCGACGCCTGGGCGCAGCATGGAACAGCGTCCCGACCTCCTCGCCGAAGAGCGCCGCACGCGCCCGCTCCGCATTCGTGAGCACCACCGGGATCCCGGCGCCCGTCGCGATCCGCGCGGCATCGACCTTCGTGGCCATGCCTCCGCGCCCAACGCCGGCATTGCCGACGCCACCGATCCGCACGTGGTCCAGGTCGGCAGCCGTGCGCACCTCCGGCACCAGTTCTCCCCCGGCCGAGGGCGGCCCCGAGTACAGGCCGTCGACATCGGAAAGCAGGACCAGGGCGTCGGCCTGGATGGCATGCGCCACCAGTGCGGCCAGACGGTCGTTGTCGCCGAACTGGATCTCGGCGGTGGCCACGGTGTCGTTCTCATTGACGATGGGCAGGGCACCGAACTCAAGCAGCCGCAGCAGTGCCCGCTGAGCATTGGCATGGTGCGAGCGGCGCGACAGGTCGTCGACGGTGAGCAGCACCTGGGCCACCACCACATCGCGCTCCGCGAATGCCTGCGCGTACTGCGCGAAGAGCAGGCCCTGACCGACAGCAGCGGCTGCCTGCTGGGTGGGCAGGTCCGTGGGACGCCGGGACAGCCCGAGCGGGGCGAGGCCGGTCGCGATGGCGCCGGACGAGACGACGATGACGTCAGCCGTGCCGCGGCGGTCGGCGATGGAGTCCACGAAGGAGAGCAGGCGCAGCACATCGAGCCCACCAGCGCGGGAACTCAGCGATGAAGACCCGATCTTCACCACCATGCGCTTGGCGTTCGCGATGGCGTCGCGGCTCATGCCTCGTCGTCCTCCTCATCGATGTCCCAGCGAGCGACGTAGGGCTCGAAGACCTCCTTGGCCGCGTCACGGTGCCGGTCGGCGTAGCCGTAGTTGTCGAGGCGGCTGTCGGTTCCCCGGCGGGTCATGAGCACCTCGGCGCCAGCGGAGATGGTGGGATCGAAGTCGAACACGACGGCGTCATCCCTGCGCCCGATGCGCACTTCGGCGCCTGTGGTGGCACCTTGCTTCAGCAGTTCGGTCTCGACGCCGAGCTTCGCCAGTCGGTCCGCCAGGAAGCCCACGGCTTCGGCGTTGCTGAAGTCCGTCTGCATGACCCAACGCTCGGGCTTCTCGCCGATGACGCGGAAGGCGTCGCCTTCCCGCTTGACGGTGAAGCCCGAATCGTCGACGGCCCTCGGCGAGATGGTGATGCGCTGGATGATCGGCACCGCTGCCGCGGCCCTGGCCTGGGCGACGATGTTCGACATCGCGTAGAGCAGCGGTCGCAGCCCCTCATGCGTGGCAGCGGAGACCGTGAACACCTGCAGACCGCGTGCCAGCAGGTCAGGGGCGACCATCTCGGCCAGTGCCTTGGCGTCCGGCACGTCGGCCTTGTTCAGCACCACAAGGCGCGGCCGATCCTCCAGGCCCCCGTGCTCGGCCAGTTCGTGCTCGATGGCGTCGAGGTCGGCGAGCGGGTCCCGGCCGGGCTCCAGCGTGGCACAGTCGATGACGTGCACCAGGGCGGCGCAGCGCTCGACGTGGCGCAGGAACTCATGACCCAATCCCCGACCCTCGGAGGCCCCGGGGATCAGCCCCGGCACGTCGGCGACGGTGAACACGTGCTCCGCCACCTGGACCACGCCGAGGTTCGGCACGAGTGTCGTGAACGGGTAGTCCGCGATCTTGGGCCGGGCGGCGGAGATGGCGGCGATGAGCGAGGACTTCCCCGCGCTGGGGAAACCGACGAGGCCGATGTCTGCGACCGTCTTCAACTCGAGGATCGCCGAGAGCGTCTCCCCCGGCTCGCCGAGCAGGGCGAAACCCGGGGCGCGGCGCTTGGACGACGCCAGCGCGGCGTTCCCCAGGCCACCCTTGCCACCCCTCGCCAGTACCAACTGGCTCCCCGGTGCCACGAGATCGGCGACGAACTCACCGTGCTCATCGGTGACCACGGTCCCGGGCGGCACCTTGAGGACGGTGTCCTGACCGGACGCCCCGTGCTTGTGGGCCCCCTGTCCGGCCTTGCCCGAGGTGGCGCGGCGATGCGGTGAGTGGTGGTACTCGAGCAAGGTGGTGACCTGGGGGTCGGCGATGAGCAGGATGTCCCCACCGCGTCCACCGTCCCCACCATCGGGTCCGCCCAGCGGCTTGAACTTCTCGCGCATCACGGAGGCACAGCCGTTGCCACCGTCACCGGCGGACACGTGCAGCACGACACGATCGACGAATGTCGTCATCGCGCTCCCTCCTCAGTGGTGAATGACGAAGGGACGGACCCCATGGGCCCGTCCCTTCGCGACGAATGTAGGCCCTGTCAGGCGCCCGGCAGGATGTTCACAACGCGACGACCGCGGTGTGAGCCGAATTCGACGGTGCCGGCAGAGAGCGCGAACAACGTGTCGTCCTTGCCCCGTCCGACATTGTCGCCCGGGTGGAAGTGCGTGCCACGCTGCCGCACGATGATCTCGCCCGCACCAACGACCTCGCCACCGAAGCGCTTGACGCCAAGGCGCTGTGCGTTCGAGTCGCGACCGTTGCGAGTGCTGGATACACCCTTCTTGCTAGCCATGAGTCACTTCCCAGCCTGGATTGCGGTGACCTTGACCGTGCTCAGGTCTTGACGATGACCCTGCCGACGGCGGTAACCGGTCTTGTTCTTGTAACGGAGGATGTCGATCTTGGGGCCGCGACTGTGGCTGAGGACCTCTGCCGTGCAGGTGGCGCCCTTCACGTCGGTGGTGACCTGGTCACCGTCGACAAGGAGCAGCACGGGCAGCGTCACGGACGCACCCGGCTCGGCCGACAAACGGTCAAGCGTGACGAGGTCGCCAACGGCAACCTTCTCCTGGCGAGCGCCAGAGCGAACAATCGCGTACACCGCGAATCTCCTTGGATCGAGCAACGTGCGGAAGCCGCCGAGGCGACCGGAGTGCGACAGCGCACAACGGGCAAATGGTACGCGAAATGCAGCCTGCGACCAAAACGGCGCATGGCTGCCCGTGCTGGTCGCTGCGGCGCTCCGCGCGCCGGAATGGCCGCCGGAATGCGCCGGCGTCGGGGTCAGCGCTTGCGCGCTGCTCCCTTGGCCAGCGCCTTGCTGCGCGTGGCGCCTCCCCTGGGTGCGCGCTCGGCCCGCTCGCTCCGTGGCGCCGTCGGCGCCTCGTCGTCCGCTGCCGCGTCCTGCACGTGCACCGTGTGGAGCGAGACCTTGACCCCGCGCCCGGCACAGGCGTCGCAGGTCTCCGAGAACGTCTCCAACAGGCCCTGGCCGATGCGCTTGCGCGTCATCTGCACCAGGCCGAGGCTGGACACTTCCGCAACCTGGTGCTTCGTGCGGTCACGCCCGAGGCACTCGATGAGCCGCCGGACCACGCGGTCCCGGTTGGCCTCCAGCACCATGTCGATGAAGTCGACGACGATGATGCCGCCGATGTCCCGCAGGCGGAGTTGGCGCACGATCTCCTCGGCCGCCTCCAGGTTGTTCTGGGTCACCGTGTCCTCGAGCGACCCGTCGCCACCGGTGAACTTGCCGGTGTTCACATCCACGACCGTCATCGCCTCGGTGCGGTCGATGACGAGCGAGCCTCCCGAGGGCAGGTACACCTTGCGATCGAGCGCCTTGGACAGCTGCTCATCGACGCGATGCGCGGCGAAGATGTCCTTGTTCTCCACCCAGTGCGTGAGGCGGTCGGCGAGGTCGGGTGCCACCCAGGAGATGTACTGCTCGAGGGTCTCGTAGACATCGCGGCCCTGGACCTGCAACTGCTTGAAGTCCTCGTTGAAGATGTCGCGGACCACCTTGATGGCCAGGTCCGGCTCGGAGTACAGGAGCGCAGGCGCGTTCCCGCCCTGGACCTTGGCCTGGATGTCCTCCCATTGCGCCGCCAGGCGGGCGACGTCCTTGGTGAGGTCCTCCTCGCTGGCCCCCTCGGCCGCCGTGCGCACGATGACGCCGGCGCTCTCGGGGAGCACGGAGCGGAGGATCCGCTTCAGGCGGGTCCGCTCGGTGTCCGGAAGTTTGCGCGAGATCCCGGTCATAGAGCCGTCCGGCACGTACACGAGGTAGCGACCGGGAAGGGAGACCTGGGAGGTGAGTCGCGCACCCTTGTGCCCGACCGGGTCCTTGGTGACCTGGACCAGGACGGTGTCGTCCTTCTTCAGCGCGAATTCGATGCGCTTGGGCTGGCCCTCGAGTCCGGCTGCCTCCCAGTTCACCTCACCGGCATAGAGCACGGCATTGCGACCACGACCGATGTCGACGAACGCCGCCTCCATGCCCGGCAGCACGTTCTGCACCTTGCCGAGATAGACATTGCCGATCATCGACGAGCCACTGGTGCGATTCACGTAGTGCTCGACGAGGATGCCGTCCTCGAGCACGGCGATCTGCACTCGATCGTTGAGTTCGCGCACCACCATGGCGCGATTCACATCCTCGCGTCGAGCCAGGAACTCGGCCTCGGTGAGGATGCTGCTGCGGCGGCGGCCCTGTTCGCGGCCCTCGCGTCGCCGGTTCTTCTTGGCCTTGAGTCGAGTCGACTCGGGCAGGTCGCCGCCGCCCTGTCCGCGGCTCTCGCGCACCCGCACGACGGTGTTCTGGGGATCATCCGGAGTGGAGCCGTCGTCCTGGCCGCTGCGCCGGCGACGGCGGCGGCGACGGTGGGAACCGCCTTCGCCGTCATCGTCGGCCTCGCCCTCAGAGGTCTCGGGCTCCTCGCCCATGCCCTCCTCGGACGCCTCCTCGCCGCCTCCTGCACGATCAGCGCGGCCGACGTTGCGGCGCCCCCCCCGCTTGCGTCGGGAACGGGATCCGCCCTCGTCACCCTCGGCTTCGGGCGCACCCTCGCGCTCGTCGGTTTCGGCGGCACGGTCGGGTCGTTCCACCTTCTGCGCCACCGCCACATCCGGTGCCTGGAAGGTCACCGCAGTGGCAGCCGCCTTGCGCACGCGGGGCGCCCGTTCCTTGGGGGCCTCCTGTGCCACCTCAGCGGCGGCCTCCAAGGGCGCCTCGACGGCATCCGTGGCGGCAGCACGTGCGGCGCTGGTCCTGGGCCGGGCCTTGCGCCCGGAACTGGCCGCCTTCTTCGCGGGACCACCTGCGGCGGCCTCATCGCCGGCACCCGCGGCCGGGATCACCGGGGGCTGGAAGACGGCTTCTATGGAAGGCGGGCCGGCGGGTCGGGAAACCGCGCGTCGGCGTGGGGGGGTGTTCATGTTCTCGTCAGTCATGACGAGTCCTCTCAGATGCCCAGAGGGCCACTCGGGCGCATTGCTGCGCAAAGTCTCGGACGGTCGCGGAGCGCAGGACGCTCACACGCGACCCCGGGACATCACACGCGATCGGCAGCGAACGGGTCGCTCACACCGCGGGCATCGGCCGTCAGCGGGCCCTGAGACTGGCGCGTCACCCTTGCGGGAGTGCGGGTCTGGAGCGAGCCCACCGATACCAACGCCTGAAGGATGTCATCGGGTCGGACCGCCGGGGTTGTGTGGCGGACGACAAGGCGAAGTATCGCATACTCGGCCGACGATCGGGCAGCCGGCGCCCCCGCCTCCCCGGATTGGCGCTCCAGCCCGAGCAGGGCGTGCCGAGCGTCGAAGGTGCGCATCCCGGCCTTGGTCATCCGGGTGACCTCTGCCCTGGGCGCGCGCAACAGGTCGGCGATGGCGCGGTCGAGATCGGCCAGGGGCACGTCGAAGAGCTCCACCAGCCACACGCTGGCCTCCAGGCGCTCGGCGAAATCGGCGCTGATGGCGGTCACCGCCTCGAGCACGTCCATGCCGATGGGCAGGGCTGCGTCGAGCGCATCGCGCAGCTGCACGGGCGGCACCTGGCGGGTCAGTCCGATCTCCAGGTACTCCGCCTCACTGGCGACGCCGGTGGGGGCGGCGTTGGCATAGGAGATGCGCGGGTGCGGCGAGAATCCCGCACTGAATGCGATGGGCACGCCGGCACGCCGAATGGCGCGCTCGAACGCTCGCTGGAAGTCCCGGTGGGAGGTGAAGCGCAGCGGTCCGCGCTTCGCGTACTTGAGGCGCACGCGCTGCAGCACCGGTTCGGCAACCCGGTCCGGCTGGGGACGAGGCGCCATCAGCGCACTCCCCCGCCCACGTAGCCGACCGAAGGCAAGGGGATGAAGACGCTGCCGCTGGGGCCGATCTGGATGTCGGTGCCCATGGTGTCGCACACGCCGCACTCGGAGCAGGGCGTCCAGCGGCAGTCATCTGTGGGCGCCTCTACGAGCGCGGCCTGCCAGTCCTCCCACAGCCACTCCTTGTCGAGCCCCGAGTCGAGGTGGTCCCACGGCAGCACCTCGTCCTGCGCGCGCTCGCGCGCCGTGAACCAGGGCAAGTCCACCGGGGTGTCGGCGAGCGCCTGCTCGCAAGCGTCGAACCAGGCCTGGAAGGAGAAGTGCTCGTTCCAACCGTCGAAGCGGGCACCTGCGGCCCATACCCGCTCGATGACCTGGGAGATGCGTCGGTCACCACGCGACAGCAGGCCCTCAATGGTGCCGGGCTTGCCATCGTGGTAGCGGATGCCGATCTGGCGGGCGAACC
>DAHWFQ010000084.1:0-2988 GCA_027324895.1 Actinomycetota bacterium
CCTCGCGGCCGCGCGCATCGACGACCGCCAACTCGAGCGCCTGGACTCCCTGGTGGTGGAGCAGGGATCCATGCTCGACGATCCGGTTCGCTTCCAGATCTCCGACCGGGAATTCCACACTCAGCTCTACCTGGCCTGTGGCAACGGCTTGCTGGCGGATTTCGTGGTCGACCTCTACTCCTACGCCCTCGACACCCGGCGCAAGGCACTGAAACGTCGCGGCGCGATCGCCCGGAGTGTGGACGACCACCGTCAGATCGTCATGGCACTGCGCATGCGCCGCCCGGACGATGCCGCCGATGCCGTGCGCCGGCACCTGGACAACGTGTACGTCACCACCATCACGGAGATGCGCAAGTGAGCTCCGCTGTCGAGGTTCTCGACCCTCGCTTCGAGGCCGTCGCCCGCGGCGCCGGCATGCTCGAACGCCTGTGCGGCGGGGCCACCTGGAGCGAGGGCCCCGTGTGGATGCACGAGGACGACAGCGTGCTGTGGAGCGACATTCCAGGCAACCGCATCCTGCGCTGGAGCGCCGGGCAAGGCTTGTCGGTCTGGCGGGCCGGGGCTGAATTCACCAACGGCCACACGCGCGAAGCCGACGGTTCGCTGCTGCATTGCTCCCACGGCCAGCGGGCCATCGTGCGCACGCGCTTCCACGCGGGGCTGGTCGAGGCCGGCGACGAGATCGTGGTCGACCGCTACCAGGGGCGCCGCCTGAACTCGCCCAACGACGTGGTCGTGAAGTCGGACGGAACCATCTGGTTCACCGATCCGCCCTACGGGATTCTCAAGGCCGACGAAGGCCACGTCGCGCCCCGCGAACTGCCCTGCAACTATGTGTTCCGCTTTGACCCACGAACGGGCAGCCTGCGCGCCGTGTCGGACTGGGTGGAGGAACCCAACGGCCTGGCCTTTTCCCCCGACGAGTCGATCCTGTACGTGTCGGACACCTCGGCCGCGATGCGCGGCGACGGCGGCGGCCACCATCACATCGTGGCCTTCGACGTGCTCGCCGGCGGCGACCTGGCCCGCCCGCGGGTTTTCGCGGTGGTCGAGCCGGGGCTTGCCGATGGATTCCGCCTCGATGCCCAGGGCCTCCTGTACACGAGCAGCGCCGACAGCGTGCAGGTCTTCCACCCCGACGGCACTCGCCTGGCCCGCATCCCCGTTCCCGAGAAGATCGGCAACCTGTGCTTCGGCGGAGCCGGGCGCGACGAGTTGTACATCGCCGCGACCAGTTCCCTGTATCGCATCCGCCTCGGGACCCAAGGCCTGCAGCGCCCCTGACGAGAACCCCCATGACACGCGAAGTCCTCCTCCTGGTCGAGAAATGCAGTCACTGCATCAGCTACTACGACATCGCCAGCGGCAATCGCGAGGCCAGCGTGGCCCTGCCGGACTTTCCCCACGAATTCGTCGTGGATCCGCAGGGACGACATGCCTACATCGGCCACTACGGGGTCGAGACTTCGGGCCATCTCGGTGAGGGGGGCCACAGCATCCTGCAGCTCGACATCGCCGCGCGCGCGGTGGTCCACACTCTCGACCTGTCCCCCTATCGCCGGGTGCACGGCCTGCAGATGGATCGCCTGGGTCGTCTGTACGCGCTGAGCGAAAGCAGCGCCACGCTGCTGGTGTTCGACCGTCCGGCCCATGCCACCGCGCCCGACCGGGCCGTCCCCGCGGGGGGCATCAAGTCGCATCTGTTCGCGCTCAGCGCCGACGGCGAGTGCGCGTACACGATGAACCTGCTGTCCCACACGGTGGTGAAGGTCTGGCCCCACGACCCCTGCCGCCCGCCCCTGGCATGCCACCCGGGCAGCAAGCCGGAGGGCAATTGCCTGAGCGAGGACCAGCGAACCCTCTACGTGAGCAACCGCCTGGACAACACCCTGGCGGCCATCGACACGCAGGACATGCGCGTGCGCCTGTGCGTGGCCTCGCGCCCGGACGCCACCCGCATCTACCGCGCGCACGATGGATCCCTGCTCGTGACCAACTATGGGGATCGCAGCCTGTCGGTGGTCGACCCCTCGAGCCTGCGGGAGCTGCGCAACATCCGGCTCGACGCCAGGCCGATCGCGCTTTCCCTGCACCCCACCCAGGCGCTGGCCTTCGTGTCCATGGACGACGATCGCCTGGGCTACCTCGACCTGAACACCTACGGCTTCGAGCGCTGGGTACGCACCCAGCGTGAGCCGGACGTGTCGCGCGTGCTGGTCCTCTGAGCCCCGCGCCATGGCCACCGCCACTTCGCCCATTCTCGAGATCCGCGGCCTGAGCAAGCGCTTCGGCGGCACCCTCGCGGTGGATGACGTTTCCTTCCAGGTCGGCGCCGGCGAGATCGTCGCCCTGCTCGGGGAGAACGGCGCCGGAAAATCCACCCTCATCAAGATGCTCGCCGGGGTCTATTCCATCGACCAGGGCAGCGTGCTGGTCGACGGTGCCGAGCTGCGCCAGCGCGCCCAGGCCCGGGAGGGAGCCCGCGGCTCGCTGGCCTTCATCCGCCAGGATCTGGGGCTCATCGAATGGATGACCGTGGCCGAGAACATGGCCTTCGGCACCGGCTTTCCGCGCAAATGGGGGCTCATCGACCACGCCCGCATGGATGCCGTCGCCCGCGAGGCCCTGGCCCGCGTGGGCTGCGAGCTGCACCCTCGCCGGCGGGTGTTCACCCTGTCGCGCACCGAAAAATCCCTGCTGGCGATCGCCCGCGCGCTGTGGTCGCAAGCCCGCCTGCTGGTGCTCGACGAGCCCACCGCCAGCCTGCCCTCACAGGATGTGCGCCGCCTGTTCGACGTGCTCGACGGGCTGCGCCGCCAGGGTGTGGCCATGATCTATGTCTCCCACCGGCTGGACGAAGTGCGCACCCTCTGCGACCGCGCCGCGATCATGCGCGACGGCAAGCTGGTCGCGGTGACGAAGGTGGCCGAGGTCGATGAAGCGCGACTGGTGGAGCTGATCGTGGGCCGCCGCGTGCGGCTCGAA
>DAHWFQ010000086.1:0-6853 GCA_027324895.1 Actinomycetota bacterium
CGAGTACTCCAACCTCGGCTTCGCGCTGCTCGGCCGCATCATCAGCGCGGTGACGGGACGTGAGTACACGGAGTTCATCACCACCGAGTTGCTGCGCCCGCTGGGGATGGCGGACTCGGAGTTCGACTACCGCCGCATCAGCGATGCCGTCGCTGCCGTCGGTTATGTGGGGACGGCCGCCGGCTTGCGTGAGGAGCCGGAGACGGTGCCCGGCGCCTTCTCGCCCATGGGAGGTCTGCACAGTTCCGTGCGCGACATGACCCGCTGGATGTCCGGATTCCTGGATGCCTTCAACCAGGTCGATGTGCCGCACCCGCTGCACGCGAAGAGCAGGCGCGAGCAGCAGCAGCCCTACAACTTCGCCAGGCTGGCACTGCGCACCGCGCCCGAGGTGTCCGCATCCTCGCTGTCCTACGGGTACGGGCTGCTCGTGGAGGAGCATTCGAGCCTCGGGCGCTTCGTGCAGCACAGCGGCGGCTACCCCGGCTTCGGATCGCACATGCGATGGCACCCAGCCACCGGTTACGGCGTGGTCGCCCTCTCGAACCGCACCTATGCGCCGATGGGGCAGCTCGTGGAGCAGGTGAGCAACGCCCTGGTGGCAGACGCCGAGCCGCTCGTGCCCCCCGTCCAGCGCATGTGGCCGGTCACCCGCGAGGCCATGGACGTGGCGGAGTCATTGCTGCGCGGCTGGGACGACGAACTGGCGGACGCGTGGTTCGCGCACAACGTCGACCTCGATCAGGCGCGCTCAGAGCGACGCGACGCCGTGCGCCTCCTGTCGGCCGATTCCGTCACCCGGGACGAGCGCTCGATCGCCTCCCGCTCCCCGGCGCATGCGCGTTGGGAGGTCAGGACCGCACGCGGGGACGTGGCACTGGAACTGCTCATGAGCCCGGACCGGGAGCCACGCATACAGACGCTGACCTACCGTTCGACCGCAGGCTGAGACATCCCCGCTCAGGATTATTCCCTCCGTACCTCCGATGGGAGACAATCGGCCCCTCCCGATTTGTGCAAGGAAGGACCTCCCCATGCGCATGAAGTTCGGCGTCGTCGCGATCACAGCGGTCGCGGCCCTCGCCCTGGCAGGCTGCGGATCCAGCAGCTCCGACACGGCCAGCACGTCACCGTCGGCGTCCGCCTCGACCTCCGCGTCGTCGGCAGCCACGCTCGGTGCCCTGCTCCCGTCCGACATCTCATCCAAGGGCAGCATGACGTTCGGCGTCGACGCGAGCTACGCGCCCGACGAGTACGTGGGCACCGATGGCAAGACCATCGAGGGCATGGACATCGATCTCATGAACGCGATCGTCGCCAAGCTCGGCATCAAGGCCACCTATGTGAACGCCCCCTTCGACTCCATCATCCCGGCCATCGGCTCCGGCAAGTACGACGGCGGCATGTCGTCGTTCACGATCAACGCCGAGCGCGAGAAGGTCGTCGACTTCGTCTCCTACTACACCGCCGGCACCTCCTGGGCGGCGCCCAAGGGCTCGACGTTGACGCCGGACACCGCCTGCGGCCACAAGATCGCAGTCCAGAAGGGCACCGTTGAGGTCGACGACATCAACGCCCGCTCCGCCGCCTGCACCAAGGCCGGCAAGAAGGCCATCACCGTCGACCAGTACCAGGCCCAGTCGGACGCGACCACCGCGGTCGTGAACGGCAAGGACGAGGCCATGCTGGCCGACTCCCCGATCACGGGCTACGCCATCGCGCAGTCGAGCGGCAAGCTGCAGCTCATCGGCACCGTCTACGGAGCCGCCCCCTACGGCATCGCCCTCCCGAAGGCCAAGGGCCAGCTGGCCGAAGCCTTCCGCCAGGCAGTGCAGGCGATCATGGACGACGGCACGTACACGACGATCCTGAAGAAGTGGGGCGCCACCGACGGCGCGATCACGACTTCACAGATCAACCCCGCCGCGTAACTCCGTGGCAACAGACACCACCACGCAGGGGCGGCCCGACGCAATTCGGGCCGTCCCTGTGCGCCGTCCGGGGCGCTGGGTGGCCGTCGGCGGCGTCGCCGTCGTGGCAGCCATGCTCCTCAACATGTTCCTGACCCAGCCGAACTTCAACTGGCCGGAGCAGTGGAAGTACGCATTCAACTTCAGCGTGCTGGAAGGCATCCGCACCACGTTGTGGCTCACCTTCGCGGCCATGGCCATCGGCCTGACGCTGGGGGTCGTCATCGCCGTCATGCGGCTCTCGACGAACCCCATCGTGTCGGGCGCAGCCTGGTTGTACGTGTGGATCTTCCGCGGCACCCCGGTGCTCGTGCAGTTGCTGTTCTGGGCCAACATCGGGGCCCTGCTGCCGACCATCGGCATCGGCATCCCGTTCGGCCACGAGTTCATCACCTACAAGACCTTCGACCTCGTACCGAGCGTCATGGCCGCATTGCTGGGCTTGGGCCTCAACGAGGGCGCGTACATGTCGGAGATCGTGCGTGCCGGCATCCTCTCCGTCGATGAGGGCCAGAACGAGGCCGCCACTGCATTGGGCCTGACCCAGATGCAGACCCTGCGTCGCATCGTCCTTCCGCAGGCCATGCGCGTCATCGTGCCGCCCTTCGGCAACGAGACCATCTCCATGTTGAAGACGACCTCCCTGGTCGCCTACGTGCCGTTCTACGAGCTGCTGTTCAACGTGCAGAACATCTACACCCGCACCTACCAGGTGATGCCGATGCTCATCATGGCAAGCCTCTGGTACCTGCTCATGTCGAGTGTGCTCACGGTTGGCCAGTACTACATCGAGCGCCACTATGCGAAGGGCGCGCGCCGCAACCTGCCACTCACGCCCATCCAGAAGCTCAAACTGGTCATAGCCAACGCACGCGGACGGAGGCTCGCATGACCGCCGTTCCCATGGTTCGCGCCGAACAGGTCCACAAGTGGTTCGGTCGCCTGGAGGTCCTCCAGGGCATCGACCTCGAAGTCGCGCCCCGCGAGGTGTTCGTCATCGTGGGGCCCTCGGGCTCCGGCAAGTCCACCTTCCTCCGATGCATCAACCACCTGGAGAAGGTGGATGCCGGCCGCCTCTCCGTCGACGGCCAGCTCGTCGGCTACCACGAGCGTGGCGGCAAGCTGCACGAGATGCGTGAGCGGGACGTTGCAGCGCAGCGCCGGAGCATCGGCATGGTGTTCCAGCGCTTCAACCTGTTCCCGCACATGACGGTGCTGGAGAACGTCATGGAGGCACCGCTCACTGTGCGCGGTGAGGGCAAGGCTGTCGTGCGTGAACGCGCCATCAAACTGCTGGATCGTGTGGGCCTGCGGGACAAGCAGGAGAACTACCCGGCGCAGTTGTCGGGTGGCCAGCAGCAGCGTGTGGCCATCGCCCGTGCGCTCGCCATGGAGCCCAAGCTCATGCTGTTCGACGAGCCCACCTCGGCGCTCGATCCGGAGCTCGTGGGTGAGGTGCTCGACGTGATGCGCCAGCTCGCGGATGAGGGGATGACGATGATCGTCGTCACCCATGAGATGGGCTTCGCGCGCGAGGTCGGTGATGCCCTGGTGTTCATGGATGGCGGAGTGGTGGTGGAGTCCGGCGACCCCCGCGATGTCCTGAGCAACCCGCAGCAGCCGCGCACCAAGGCCTTCCTCTCCAAGGTGCTCTAGGCCCTCCTCAAGCGAGAGGACCCCGGCCGTCAGGCCGGGGTCCTCTGCCGTCTGGGGTCAGAGCGCGCCCACGAGGTCGGCGCCCGGCCTCAGGGTGTCGCGCCCCTGCGCCCAGTTGGCGGGGCACACCTCATCCGGGTTCTCGCGCACGTACTGCGCGGCCCTGACCTTGCGCAGCAGCTCGGTGGCCGAGCGGCCGATGTTGCCGGCCGTGATCTCGATGACCTGGATGATGCCGTCGGGGTCGATGACGAAGGTGCCGCGATCCGCCAGGCCCTCCTCCTCGATCATGACGCCGAAGTTGCGTGTCATGGTGCCCGTGGGGTCGGCGACCATCGGGTAGCGGATGGGGGCGATCATCGGCGATGCGGTATGCCAGGCCAGGTGGGCGAAGTGGGTGTCGGTGCTCACCGAGTAGATCTCGACGCCGATGGCCTTGAACTCGTCGTAGTGATCGGCCAGGTCGGTGAGCTCGGTCGGGCAGACGAAGGTGAAATCGGCCGGGTAGAAGAACACGACGGACCACTTGCCATGGAGGTCGGCATGGGTGATGTCGACGAAGTCGTTGTCGAAGTACGCCGTCGCCTTGAAGGGCATGACCTCGGTGCCGATGAGCGAGGAGGAGGCGCGGAACTGGACGTCGTCGTCGCCGCAGTTGCAGAGGGAATCGTGGTTGGACATGGAACCTCACGTGATCAGGTGTCAAGACAAACGCGTTGTCTCATAGCACCTTAGGCAACTGCTCAGTCATCGGACCTATTCCCCGGTGTTGCGAAGTTCACGAATAGACTGCGCGCATGTCAAAGGTGCTTGCGTCATTGCCCGTTGGGGAACGGATCGGCATCGCCTTCTCAGGCGGGCTGGACACCTCGGTCGCCGTGGCCTGGATGCGGGCCAAGGGCGCCTTCCCCTGCACGTACACCGCCGATCTGGGCCAACCGGACGAACCGGACATCGAGTCCGTGCCCGGCCGCGCCGGCCAGTACGGCGCGGAGCTCTCCCGCCTGGTGGACTGCCGCGCGGCACTCGTCGAGGAGGGCTTCGCCGCCATCGCGTGCGGGGCCTTCCACATCCACAGCGGCGGCAAGTACTACTTCAACACCACGCCCCTCGGCCGCGCGGTGACGGGCACCCTGCTCGTGCGCGCCATGCTCGAGGACAACGTCTCCATCTGGGGTGATGGGTCCACCTACAAGGGCAACGACATCGAGCGCTTCTACCGCTACGGCCTGCTCGCGAACCCGCAGTTGCGCATCTACAAGCCCTGGCTCGACGAGGACTTCGTGCGGGAGCTCGGTGGGCGCAAGGAGATGTCCGAGTGGATGGCGGCGCACCGGTTGCCGTACCGGGACAGCGTGGAGAAGGCCTACTCGACCGACGCCAACATCCTGGGTGCGACGCATGAGGCCAAGAACCTCGAGCACCTCGACGCCTCCATTGAGATCGTCGAGCCCATCATGGGTGTGCGTTTCTGGGACGATGCAGTGGCGATCCCCGCCGAGGATGTGCGGGTGCAGTTCGCACAGGGTCGCCCCGTCGCCATCAACGGTGAGCCCCTCGAGCCCGTCGACCTCATGTATCGCGCGAACGAGATCGGTGGCCGCCACGGCCTGGGCATGGCGGACCAGATCGAGAACCGCATCATCGAGGCCAAGAGCCGCGGCATCTACGAGGCGCCCGGCATGGCCCTGCTGTTCATCGCCTACGAGCGCCTGCTGTCCGCGATCCACAACGAGGACACCCTCGCGAACTACCACGCAGAGGGACGGCGTCTGGGCCGGCTGCTCTACGAGGGCCGCTGGTTGGACCCGCAGTCGCTCATGCTGCGCGAGTCGCTCCAGCGCTGGGTTGCCTCCGCGGTGACGGGTGAGGTGACGTTGCGCCTGCGGCGCGGTGACGACTTCTCCATCATCAACACGCAGGGTCCGAACTTCTCCTACCACCCGGACAAGCTCTCCATGGAGCGCACCGAGGATGCGGCCTTCGGCCCCACCGACCGCATCGGACAACTCACCATGCGCAACCTCGACATCGCCGACACCCGCGAGAAGCTCGAGCTCTACGCATCCCAGGGCCAGCTCGGCCCCGGACATGTGCAACTCGTCGGGCAGCTGCGCAGCGGTGGCGCGAGCGACATCGCGAAGCCGGAGTCCGAGGGCGCGGCGGCGCTCGACCGCGCTGCCATGACCGAGGGCAACGACTGACGCAAGCGCTCGTTGGGGAGGCGTGATGACTGAGCCGAAGCACATCGTGGTGTTCGGCTTCAAGGGCGTCGCGCGCCGCATCGTCAAGCAGTTGGCCAAGGTGAGCA
This sequence comes from Actinomycetota bacterium, assembly GCA_027324895.1. Taxonomy (GTDB): domain Bacteria; phylum Actinomycetota; class Actinomycetes; order S36-B12; family UBA5976; genus JAKALQ01. Next base: position 5,938 of record DAHWFQ010000086.1, read on the forward strand.
ACCGGGTCGTGGTCGTCGACCCCGAACTCGGGCAATCCGAACTCGACACCCTGCGCCGGTACGGCGTCCAGTACGTGCAGGGCTACGGCCAGAGCATGGAGGTGCTGGAGGCCGTTGACATCCGCCGGGCCCGGGCGGCGGTGTGTGCCACCAACGACGACCTGCGCAACATCGAGATCGCGCTGCTCGTGCGCGAGCTCTCGCCGGACATCAACATCATCGTGCAGATGGCGAACGGCAACGTGGGCCGTGCACTGCAGCGCGTGACCCAGCCGAGCACCGTGCTCGAGGTCGCAGAACTCGCATCCCTCGCATTCGTGGAGTCGGCCCTGAAGCGCGAGGCGCACGCCGTCAACCTCGGTCGACGCCGCTTCTACGTGACGAACGTCGTGCAACCGAGACCTGCCAGCCTGCGCTCGGTGTGGGGGGAGATCGCCCCGATCGCCGTGCGCTCCGCCATCGACGGTCAGGCCGTCTCCTGTCCCAGCCGCGATCTGGAGGTTGACGCCGGTGACGTCGTCACCCTGCTCGGCACCGAGGATGAGCTGCGCGCGGCCGGTTGCGAGTCACGGCTGGAGGCCCCGAGTCGGCTGAGCCAGCATGGGTGGAGTCGCGTCCGTGAGGGCGTCGCCGGCATGCTCGACGCCATCGAGCGACCCTTCCGCATCGCGCTCAGTGTCATCGCCGGACTCGGTGCCGTCTCCGTCGTGGTCCTCACCACCGGATTCGTGCAGCCCAACGGTGCCCGCCTGGGCGTGCTCGATGCGCTGTACTTCACGGTGGAGACGATCGCGACGGTGGGCTTCGGCGACTTCTACTTCCGTGGGCAGCCCTGGCCGCTGCGGGCGTGGGCGATCGTCATGATGCTCGTGGGCGCGACGCTCGTGTACACCGCCTCGGCATTCCTCACGAACGC
>DAHWFQ010000091.1:0-4554 GCA_027324895.1 Actinomycetota bacterium
CTCGAGCCCGACGGCGTGTTCCTCGAAGGCACGGGTGCCATGGTCCTGGATCATCTGCAGCGCATCGCCTATGTGTGCCGTTCCAATCGTGCGGACCCGGTCGCTCTGGAGCGATTCGCCACCCAACTGAACTTCGAACCCATCGCCTTCCACGCCACCGATGCGTTCGGCGCGGCGATCTACCACACCAATGTGCTCATGTGCGTCGCCACCGAATTCGCACTCGTCGGCCTCGACTGCATCGCCGACACGGCGCGCCGGGCCGAGGTGCGCGCGCGGCTGGTCGAATCCGGGCGCGACGTCATCGCACTCACGCAGGCGCAGATCGCCGAGTTCTGTGGCAACGCCATGGAACTCACCGGCGCGGATGGCCGCTTGCTCGTGATGTCGACGCGAGCCCGCGCGGCACTGAAGGACGATCAGGTCGAGGTGATCGAGCGCAGTGCGCGCATCCTGACCGCCGACGTGACCACCATCGAGATGGCGGGTGGCTCCGTGCGTTGCATGATCGCCGGCATCCACCTCTCGCCTCGCAGCGACCGCGTCAGCCGCTGAGGGCGGCGGCGCGTCCGCCCGGTGGTGGCGGTCCGCACGGGAGCGAAGTCGACGCGCGCACGGCCCGCGCGCCGTGGCGCTACCTGCCCGTGCCCGTCGCCATCCCGATGAGCGCATCGAATGCACGATCCGGCAGCATCCGGCGCAGCGCGATGAGTGGCTTGGCGCCGAAGCCGATGGCGTACCGCGTCCGCGGCCTCGACGCCGTGACGGCCCGCCCGATGGCATTGGCGACCACCGTGGGTGCCGAGTTCCGTCGCGCACTCGCCGGATCGCTCAACGCCCTGGCCATGGCCTGCGCCTGGGCTGCGTACGCGCGGTGCGCAGAGGCCGTGCGCAGTCCGTCGGCGGCAATGGCTCCCCACTCTGTGGCGATGCCCCCCGGCTCGATGATGACGACGTTGATCCCGAAGGGCTTGACCTCCATGCGCAGACAGTCGCTGATGGCTTCGAGTGCGAACTTCGTGCCGTGGTACCAGCCGCCCATGGGGGTGTGGATCTTCCCGCCCATGGAGGTGATGTTCACGATGGTGCCGGATCGCTGGTTCCGCATGTGCGGCAGGACGAGCTGCGTCAGGCGGGCCGCGCCGAAGACGTTGACCTCGAACTGGCGTCGCGCCTCGTCGAGCGGCACGTCCTCCAGGGCCCCGTACGCGCCGTACCCCGCGTTGTTCACGAGGACGTCGATGCGTCCCGTCTCGGCCATCACCTGTTCCACCGCAGCGACCATCGATGCCTCGTCGGTGACATCGAGGGCGAGCACCCGGATGCCGTCGGAGAGCAGCTCCTGCATGCGCTCCACCCGGCGAGCGGCCGCATAGACGGTGAAGCCGAGTGTGGCCAGGCGGCGGGCGGTGGCCGCTCCGATGCCGGAGGAGCCCCCGGTGACGAGCGCCGTTCTGTCGGTCATCGCAAACTCCCTTGTAAGATGAACTGTGGTTCAGATAGGTATATGATGAACTACGATTCACATTGAATGCAAGCGCGTGCCAAGGAGCGACCGATGTCCAAGCCCCAGCGGGCGGATGCCGTCCGGAACCGTGGGCGGATCCTCGAGGCGGCGCGTCAGCTCATCGCAAGGCATGGCGCCGAGATTGGCATGGACGAGCTGGCGGCCGCCGCCGGCGTGGCGGTCGGGACCCTGTACCGGCACTTCCCCACCAAGTCGCACCTGGTGCGTGCGGTCCTCGACGAATACGCCGAACGCGTTGCCGACGAAGCGGAGTCGGCACTCCAACGCGTGCAGGCAGGCAGCCCGGCCATGGAGGAGCTGCAGCGCTACCTGCGCTGGGTGGTACGCATCTCCAGCACCAATCACGCCGCGAAGGCCATCGCCGAGGGCCTGCTGCAGCCTGCGCTCGACGGGGACCTGGAGGCTCGCGCCGCGCAGGCCATCACGCGGGTCATGGAGTCTGCCGTGCGCCAGGGTGGGTTGCGGAGCGACATCTCCATCGACGACGTGTACCTCATCGTCGGAACCGCGCCCTACGGCCAACCGGAGGCCACCCTCACGCGTTGGCTCGACCTCATGCTGCCGTCACTCCGGGCCACCTCGGCCTGAGGAGCCGCTGCCCGTTCGGGGTGGCCACACCCGACCCCGACCACCCACCGCAGGCGCTGCTGCGACTCGGCGATCACCGCCCATCAGCACCAGTTGACACGCGTTCACGCCTGGTGGGCGTAGCGTGCACACATCGGGGGGTGGGCCATGGGCTGGTATGTGCGCAGGTCGATGAAGATCGCGCCGGGAATACGACTGAACTTCTCCAACCGCGGCATGGGCATGTCGGTGGGCACGCGCGGAGTCCACATCTCCACCTCCGCCACCGGCAGGCACACCTTCTCGGCCGGTATCCCGGGCACCGGGATCCGCTACCGCGAGACCCTGAGCCACAAGCGCCCGGCGCAGCCGCACCAGCCGCCGAAGCCGCCGAAGCCGCCGGCCCAGCCGATGCCAGCACGCGCCGAGGTCACCAACCTGCCGGCCGGCGTGAAGACGACGAGCGTTTGGCGGGTCCTGTGGTGGGTACTTGTCGTCCTGTTCCTCCTCGGCGGCCTCGGCAACACCATCTCGCCGGCTCCCGGCCAGTCGTGGTGGGTCGGGCCGCTCGAGATGGCGGGCGCTGCCTATGTCGGCAAATGGCTGCACGGCACGCGTCACGCCCACCGCATCCCTCGCGAGGCCGCGTCCCGACCCTAGGCCGCCGTCACAGGCTGCCTGCGGTCGTCAGGCGAGACCGGTGAAGAAGGCACTCGCGCGCGTCGTCAGGGTGACGAGGAAGCGCGCGGAGGAGACGGCGTCATCGGGGATGACGAGTCCGTGGTCGCCACCTTCGAGTTCCAGGACCTCATGACCGGTGGCATGCGCGAACTGCGAGTCCCACGTGGGGTCGGCGGTGCCGCCCACCAGCAGGGCCGGTGCGTCGCCACGCGATGCGGCTCGGCGGATGGTGGCCTGCTGCAGGAGCGGGGTCAGCCACACGGCGGGCAGTCCGCGCTCCGCCACGGCAGGCAGCAGCGCGGAACCGAGCGACTTGCCGATGACGACTGACCCCTGGCGGGGAAGCCGCTGCACGGCGTCGAATCCCGGCTGGAGGACCTCGTCCTCCGACTTGGCGTCGAACTTCCAGTCCACGACTTCGACAACCCAGCCCAACTCACGGGCGGCCGCGGCCACGTAGTGGAGCGCCGGATGATGCACCGTGTACGCGCGACCCGGGAGCACGAGTGCCACCCGGGGAGTGTCATCGGATGGGGCAGCCATGTCTGCAGTCTGGCACGCCGTACGCCTGCCCAGGTGACCGCAGCCGGCCGCGCCCGCGCCTCTTCTGCGACGAGACCGTGGATGCCATGATCCGGCCATGAGCGAGGTCTCGAAGTTCTACAGCGGCCCTGGCGGGCTTGTGGCGGCCATCAGTGCCGCCTTCGACGCGGCGGGCTTGGACCGCGCGAACCTGCGACCGGCCGACCTGGCCCCGGTCGACGAGTTCCACATCCGTGGGCGCGCAGCCTCGATGGAGATCATCGACGCGCTCGCGCTCAGCGACCACGCCGACGTCCTTGACCTGGGCAGCGGATTGGGCGGCCCGGCGCGGACCATCGCCGAGGTGACGGGATGCCGCGTCACCGGCATCGATCTCACGGCAGAGTTCTGCGAGGTGGCCACGGCGCTCTAGGAGTGGACTGGCCTGTCGAAGCTCACGCGCTTCCAGGTCGGCGACGCGACCGCCACCGGTCTCCCCGACCAGTCGGCGGACGCAGTGCTCACCGTCCACGTGGCGATGAACATCGCCGACAAGCCCGCCCTCTACGCCGAGGCCTTCCGGGTGCTCCGACCGGGCGGCAGATTCGTCATCTACGACGTGCTCCAGGGTGAGGGCGGCGACGTCCGCTACCCGGTGCCCTGGGCGCAGGACGCCTCAACCAGCTTCCTCGCCACTCCGGAGGAGACGCGCGACCTGCTCCCGGCCGCTGGTTTCCAGCTCATCGCCGAAGTCGACTCCTCCGAGCAGAGCCTCGTCTGGTTCCAGCAGATGCGGGCCAGGATCGCGCAGGACGGACCGCCGCCAGTCACCTTCGCGGCCTTCCTCGGCAGCTCGTTCGCGGAGATGGCGGCCAACCAGGTTGCCAATCTGGCCGAGCGTCGGATCCGCACCGTCATGTTCACCTGCGTGCGACCGACCTGAGCGCGCCTCCGCCACCCGTGCGGGGGTGAGGTTCGGGGCGGAAGACAGATGTCCCCGCGTCCGAGGACACGGGGACATCCGGAGGTGACGCAGATCAGCTGCAGCCGCTGGTGGCTCCGCAGCCCTCGCAGGCGTAGCAGGCACCGGCCGGGCGCATCTTGATCCCGCAGGTGAGGCACAGTGGCGCATCGTGCGTCTTGCCCATGAGGTGCTCCATGAGCTCGGCCGATGAGTGGGCCTGCGACGGCTCCACCGACACCGCAGCCGCGACGGCCGAGGTGATCGGTGCCGATTGCGACAGCGTCTCCACCAC
>DAHWFQ010000106.1:0-2323 GCA_027324895.1 Actinomycetota bacterium
CCTGGGCCCACCTAGATATCACCGGTCCCGCCTGGGTCGGGGCCGCGAGCTCGCCGGGAGCCACTGGCTTCGGCGTGCGCACCATGCTGTCGCTGCTGCGTTCGCGCTAGCTACACCCGCGCAAGGATCGCGTCGGCCACAACGGCGTCCTGCCACGCCATGCCCACACTCTTGAACACCAATGGCCGATCACGGGCGACGGCAGCACCGCGAACGAGTTCCGCGAGGTCGGCGTCGATGTCCTGCTCTGTGATGGTGCCATCGGCGATCGCCATGACGACGTCGCCGGCTTCCCGTAAGGCGGTGGGCCGGTCCTCCACGACGACATAGGCGCGCCGCATGAGGCCACCCGGCAGCTCGCGCTTGGAGGGTGAGTGCGAGCCGACGGCGACGATCGCCGATCCGTCGCGGGGCGCACCGGCAAACACGGGCGTCGCGGAGGTCGTGGCGCAGACGATGACATCGGCGTCCGCGACAGCACGATCCACCTCCTCGGCAGGGAGTGCCACGACGTCGACCCCCTCCAGCGTGCCGGCAAGCTCACGTGCCAGGGACCTCGCGCGCTCCAACCGGCGGGAGGCGAAGCGGATCCGTCGGATAGGCCACTCCGCTGCGATGCCACGCGCATGGCCGGATGCCTGCGGGCCTGCGCCGAGTATGAGTAGTTCGGAGCTGCCCGGGTCAGCCAGGACGCGCAGCGCCAGCACGGACACAGCCGCCGTGCGCACGTTCGTGAGCGCGATGCCGTCGAGGATTGCGCTCGGAGTGAGCGTCTTCCCGTCGAACTGGATGTGAACGCCCTGGATGCGTGGGCCGCCGGCGAGCACCGACGGATCGGCAACCGTGACGAGCTTGACGCCGATGTGCCCCATCGAGGTGCTCGGCATAACGAGCAATTGCCCGTTGCTGACCCCGAGGAGGCTTCGCGGCGGGTCAACCGGCCGTCCCTCCCCTGTCTGCGCAAGGCGAAGCGCTGCCGCGAGAGCGTCGGCGCAGTCGCCGATGGAGACCAGGGCGTGCTGGTCGGCGGCCGAGACCCACATAGGACCCGTCATGTCGCTCTCAATTGCCCGCCCTGACGGCGAGCGGAGCGACCTGCCCATCACTCATCAGCTTGCTGCGGTTCGTGTCGGTTCGCCCAAATCCCACGTACGTGCCCGAGGTGCCGCCCCATGATCCGCTCCGCGCCTCGGCGGTCGCCAGCGGCGACGGCATCGAGTAGGGCAAGGTGCTCTTCCGAAGTGCGACCGAGGTGACCAGCAGCTGCGAGTTCCTCAAGGCCATATAGACGTGTGTGCGTGCGCAGTTGGTTGACCATGTCGACGAGCCGGGCGTTGCCGCCCACCCGCAAGAGCTCGAGGTGGAAGTGGCGGTCCGCCTCCACGTACGCCATCGTGTCCCCCTTCTCGGTCGCCTTGATGACAAGCCCCGCGATGGCCCGCAGGTGGTCGACTTGCTCCGGAGTGATGATCGTCGCGATGCGCCCCACCGTGGGCACCTCGAGCAGACGACGTAACTCGGTCATCTCGTCGAGGTCTCGGTCCGTCGTCTCGACGATGCGGAAGCCCTTGTTGGGGACTGCGACGATCATGCCCTCCTTGATGAGGTCAAGCATCGCCTCCCGCACCGGGGTCGCGGACACCCCGAAGCGTTCCGCCAGTGCCGGCGCAGAGTAGATGACCCCTGGCCGCATCTCTCCAGTGATCAAGGCCGCGCGCAAGGACGCTTCGACCTGCTCGCGCAGGCTTGACCGGCTGGCCAGAGGCGGAGCGCCGGAGCCTTCGGGCGCGGTCACAGGGTCGGCCCTTGGGGTGGAGCGCCCGCGGCGAGCACTACCCGATCGGCAAGTCGTAAGCCGACGCCATCAGCGATCGCATACGCGGCTTGCGGACCTGGTCGACTCCGCCACTCGCCGCACGTGTCAGAGCGCTCACCACCAAGATGCCGCTCTGAAGTCTCTGCCACCCGCCAAACCCCCATGGCGATTAAAATATCACATTGCACATGCCTCAGCCGAGTTGAGTGATGCTGCCGGTTGCCCGATGCCGGCTCATCTGGCGCGTGATCTCGCTCTGCCTGTTCATCGGGATTGACGGATCACGTCATTCCGAACTGGCGTGCCCGGGTTCCCTAGACAGGGGTCGGTGGCCGCCAAGGCGAGCATGGCTAGGTCCCCGTGTCGGTAACCGGTGACTGGTTGGTGTCGCGGGAGAATGTGGCATGGCGAAGCGGTCGGGTGTCGAGCAATCCGTGCTGGTGGATGTCGAGCCGGGTTCTGAGGGGTCCGCGCGGGTGAGGCGCCCGGTGGAGAAGACGTTCCGCC
>DAHWFQ010000115.1:0-1697 GCA_027324895.1 Actinomycetota bacterium
TCACCCTGGGCGCTGCGGGAGAGGAAGGCTCGCAGACCGCGCGCTTCCAGCAGGCTCCCCCGCAATTCGACCCCCGGACCGTCCGCGAGCGGCGCCTGCTCCAGCGCGGCCGTCTCCGTACGCGCATGCCGCGGCGGCACCGCGAAGCGCATGACGTCGACGAAGGTGGCGGCATAGCGATTGGCGACGGCTCGCACCAGTGCCGCCATGTGCGGCGGCAACACCGGCACCGGCGAAACCAGCGCCCGGATGTCCGCGGTGGCATGGCTGGCGTCGTCGTGGAGCGCGATCACGAAACCGGAGACCAGACGTCCGGAGAACATCACGCGCACCCGCACGCCCACGGCGATGGTGTCGGCCAACTCCGCCGGTACGCGGTAATCGAAGCTGCGATCGAGATGCGGCAGTGGCACATCCACGGCGACAGCAGCGATCATGTGCGGAGTCTGCCGGAGTGCGCCGTCCGCTCACACCTCAGTGACGCCGGCACTCCTAAGCGGGCCGGCGCCCTGCTGTGGATGGGGTCAACCGCGGACGGCGCGTGCGAGCAGTTCTGCGCGATCGGTGCGTTCCCAGGTGAAGATGGAGAGCCCGGATTCCACCTGGTCCGAAGCACCCGGCTTGATGCGGTTGTAGGTGACGTCGGTGCGACCGAAGTGGCCGTAGGAGGCCGTGGGGCGGTAGCGCACCACCTCGGTGTTGAGCAGGTCGAGATCGCGGATGATGGCGGCGGGACGCAGATCGAAGACGGCCAGCACGGCATCCTGGATCTGGGCATCGGGCAGCACCCCGGTGCCGAAGGTCTCCACGAAGAGGCCCACCGGGTGGGCCTTGCCGATGGCGTAGGCCACCTGCACCTCACAGCGCGTGGCCAGGCCGGAGGCCACGACGTTCTTGGCCACCCAGCGCATGGCGTAGGCCGCGGAGCGGTCGACCTTCGAAGGATCCTTACCGGAGAAGGCGCCACCACCGTGGCGGGCCATGCCTCCGTAGGTGTCGACGATGATCTTGCGACCGGTGAGGCCGGCATCGCCCATGGGACCGCCGGTGACGAAGCGGCCGGTGGGGTTCACCAACAGCGTGGCCTCGGCGACGTCGAGGCCCTCGATCTCGGCGAGCACCGGCTCCACCACGTACCTGCGGATGTCCGGGGCCAGCATGCCGTCGATGCTCGTGCCTTCGGCGTGCTGCGAGGACACCACGACGGTGTCGAGGCGAACCGGACGATCGCCGTCGTACTCGATGGTGACCTGGGTCTTGCCGTCAGGACGCAGATAGGGCAGTTCGTGGGTCTTGCGCACACCGGTGAGCCGCTCCGCCAGGCGATGCGCGAGTTCGATGGGGAGAGGCATCATGGACGCGGTCTCGTTGGTGGCGTATCCGAACATGAGGCCCTGATCACCAGCACCCTGGGCATCGAGCGGATCATGGGAGGCCTCGGTGCGCGTCTCGAAGGCGGTGTTCACGCCCTGCGAAATGTCCTGGCTCTGCTTGCCGATGGAGACCTGAATGCCACAGGACTCGCCGTCGAAGCCCTTGTTGGAGGAGTCGTAGCCGATGTCGAGCACCACCTGGCGCACGATCTGCATGACGTCGGCGAAACCGTCCGTTGTGACTTCGCCGGCCACGTGTACCTGGCCGGTGGTGAGCAGGGTCTCGACGGCAACCCGGCTGTGCGGATCCTGGGCCAGCAGATC
>DAHWFQ010000194.1:0-3812 GCA_027324895.1 Actinomycetota bacterium
TCGCCCCCTGCTGCATCGTCTTCCTCGCCCCCAGTTACCTGGCGGTGGCGGTGAAGAACCGCCGTTGGCGACTGCTCCCCCTGACCCTCGTGTTCGCCGCGGGACTGGCGAGCGTGCTGTTGCCGATCACGCTCGGCATGAGCCTGCTCGCGGCGGCCATCGCCCACTATCACCGGGTCCTGTACCTCGCGGGCGGCGGCTTCATGCTGTTGCTCGCGGTGTGGTCCATCAGCGGCCGCATGTGGAGCCTGCCCTCCATCGTCCGTGCACCCGACACCCGTCGCGGCGACAGCGCCAGCTTCTTCGCCCTGGGTGCGTTCTCCGGTGTCGCATCCGCCTGCTGCGCACCCGTCCTCATGGGTGTCATGGCCCTCTCGGCATTGACGGCCAACCCCCTCGGCGGCGTGAGCCTCGGTGTCACCTACGTGTTCGGCATGACCTTCCCGCTGTTCGTCATGGCCCTGCTCTGGGATCGCCTCGACCTGGGGAGCAAGCGCCTCGGACGGGCACGCGCCGTCGCGTTGCCCTGGTTCGGCGGTCGCCGCATCCACACCAACACCATCAACCTCGGCGTCGCAGTCGCCCTCGCGACCATGGGCGGATTCGTGCTCAACCTCGCCGACTCAGGGCAGATGACCACGGGGCCACGAACCCAGGTCATGATCGGGCATTGGCTCACGCGAGCATTCCGCGCGATCGACCAGCTGCTGGCACCCGTACCCGAGCCACTCCTCGGCCTTGGCGTGCTCGCCCTCGCGGGCATGTTCGTGGCCGCGACGCTTCGCGACCGACACCGCGACGCGCGCGCTGCGGCCGCGAGTGGGCCGGGGGCCGCCGAACCCACGTCCACACCGCATTGCCACTGAAGGAGCCTCATGTTCAGGCCAGCCGCCACCGCACCCGTCCAGCCGGCACGCGCCCAGCCGCGACGCCTTCGACCGGAACTGCTCCGGCCCATCGGCTTGCTGGCACTGGCGTCCGTCATCGGCCTCGGCCTCTACTCGAGCCAGACCCAGCAGGGGGTCACCGACGTGAAGGCGCCCGCGTTCACCCTGCCAACCACGAAGGGCGGCAACGTGAGCCTCGCCGACTACCGCGGCAAGAACGTGCTGCTCTACTTCAGCGAGGGTGCGGGCTGCCAGGCCTGCCTCGTGCAGATGGCCCAGATCGAATGCATGGGACGGCAGTTCGCTGCGGCGAACATCGTCGTCCTGCCCATCGTCATGAACCGCAGGGCCGACATCCTCAACGACATGGAAGCCAACGGGGTGCACACCCCGTTCCTGCTCGATGATGGGACCGTCTCCACTGCGTACGGCACCATCGGCAAGGGCATGCACGCGGGTCTCCCGGGCCACAGCTTCGTCGCCATCGACAGCAGCGGCAACAAGCGCTGGTACGGCGAATACCCATCGATGTGGCTTGCGCCCACTGAGCTCCTCGCCAAGGCGAAGGCAGTGCTCGGCCTGCAGTAGGGGCCGTCTGCTCAGCGGATTCCGGTGTCGCAGGCGATGACGAGTTCGGCGTTCGTGGGTGCCGTGAACCTGACCACCGGGCAGCGCATGCCGACGTCCGCCGTCGCGCTCCACTGTCCGGCCGGGAGGGAGATCCTGAAGCCCGACGCGACCGTCGCCCTGGCCACGAACTTCGCAGTTCCCCCAGTGAACGTCACCACAGCGTCAACGGATGGCTTCTCGCAAAGCTGCCCGGCCTGCTGCACCGGACAGGTCGGCCCCAGCGACACACGACCTGTGACGAGCGAGGACGCCGGGCGCTGTGTCGGTGCGGGACCTGGCCTCGGGGATCCCAGCAGTGTGACCGCCCGTTGCCAGCGAACCACCTCGCATCCATTGCTGCGATTGAACGCTGCCTTGATGCGCCTTGTGCCCCAGGTGCCGGTCACGGTGGCGCGCTCCGCTCCCCCGTAGATCATGCTGCAAGCAGTGCCCCGCGGCACCGGTGCCAACAACGAGGGGCCGGAGCGGTTGAGCTTCGCGCAGGCTGCCTTGGTGCGTGGGTGCGTGGAACCGGTCGATGGGTTGCAGTTCAGCACCCAACTGTGCTGGATCCCGTCCGCACCTGTGGTCACGATGCGCAGCCTGATGTGGGCGACCCCGGCAACTGCCGGCGTCGTGGTCGCCACGGCCAGCACGCAGGCAGCCATGACCGAACCCAGCACTCGCATCCGCTGCCATCCCATGCCTGAATTCTGCGGCCGGTCGCGTGCATCGCAACTGCGAATGCCCTTGGCATCGCCTGCGAAAACAGCAAAGTCAGGCACTGCCCGCGGTCGTCAGCGGTGGCGACTAGGCCTTCTGCGACCAGGCGCGGAAGCGTCGCAGCCGCAGGCTGTTCGTCACCACGAACACCGACGACCCCGCCATGGCGGCACCGGCGATCATCGGATTGAGGTAGCCCAGCGCCGCCAAGGGAAGTGCCGCCACGTTGTAGGCGAACGCCCAGAAGAGGTTGCCCTTGATGGTGCGAAGCGTGGCGCGCGACAGTCGGATGGCATCGGCTGCCGCCCGCAGGTCGCCGCGCACCAGCGTCACGTCCGCTGCCTCGATGGCGACGTCAGTGCCCGTGCCCATGGCCAGCCCGAGATCGGCGGCTGCGAGCGCTGCGGCATCGTTCACGCCGTCGCCCACCATGGCAACGACGCGACCCTCGCTCTGCAGTCGTTGCACGACCGCCACCTTGTCTGCCGGCATGACGCGGGACACGACCTCGTCGATCCCGACCTCCTTGCCCACCGCGCGTGCAGCTGCATCGTTGTCACCAGTGAGCAGGACCGGACGCAGGCCCAGTGACTTGAACTCCTGAATGGCGCGCTTCGACGTCGGCTTGATCGTGTCCGAGACGATGAGCGCGCCGCGGATGTGCCCATCGACGCTCACGGCGACCACGGTGTGTCCCTTGAGTTCGGCATCGTGCACGCGTGGCAGCAGCTCGACCGGCAGGGTGGCCAGCAATTCCTCGCGCATCCAGGAGATCCGGCCCACGCTGATCTCGCGACCTTCGACGCGACCCTTCACGCCCATGCCCTGCGCGCTCGAGAACGCCTCCACGTCGGGCAACTTCGACTTGTCCATCGCCGCGGCCGCGATCGCGGCTCCGATGGGATGCTCACTCGCATGCTCCACGGCGCCTGCCAATCGGAGGATCGCATCCGCGCTCTCCCCGGAGGCCGGCACGACGCCCTGCAGGCTCATGCGTCCGGCGGTGATGGTGCCGGTCTTGTCGATGACGATGGTGTCCACCTGACGCGTGAGCTCGAGCACCTGCGGACCCTTGATGAGCACGCCGATCTGCGCACCGCGACCGGTGCCGACGAGCAGCGCGGTCGGCGTGGCGAGGCCGAGTGCGCAGGGGCAGGCGATGATGAGAACGGCGACGCCGGCGGTGAACGCGGCATTGAGCGAATGGCCCGTGAGGAGCCAGAAGGCCAGCGTGGCGAAGGCGAGCCCGATCACGACGGGAACGAACACCGTCGATACGCGATCCGCAAGCCGCTGCACGGGAGCCTTGCCATTCTGGGCCTGCTCGACCAAGCGGCCCATCTGCGCGAGTTGCGTGTCGGCCCCGATGCGTGTCGCTCGCACGGTCAGCACCCCTGAGGCGTTGGTGGTGGCGCCGACGACCTCGTCGCCCACGCCCACTTCGACCGGCACCGGCTCGCCGGTGAGCATCGATGCGTCGACGGCACTGGCGCCGTCGACGATGACGCCGTCGGTCGCGATCTTCTCGCCGGGACGCACGAGGAAGAGTTCCCCGACCCGGAGCAGTCCCACCGGGATGCGCTGCTCCTCGCC
>DAHWFQ010000149.1:0-3887 GCA_027324895.1 Actinomycetota bacterium
CCGCCTCTCCACCATCCGCGAGGCGGACGCCATCGTGGTGATCGCGGACGGACGGGTGGACGACACCGGCACCCACACCGAGTTGCTCGAGCGCGGCGGGCTCTACGCCGACCTGTACCACACGCAGTTCTCGGGTGAGTCCGTCACCGAGCAGTGATCAGTCCTCGGGGGCGGCGCCGGCATCCGCCACGGCTGCGTCCGCCAACTCGCTCCGGAACACCCGGATGTACACGACGATCGCCGTGAGGCCGATGAGGATCCACTGCACGAAGTAGCTCACATGGGGGCCGCTCGTGAGCTCGGGCCAAGGGAGGGCCACCAGTCCCGGGGGAACGGGATCGAGCAGCTCGAAGATGGCTTCGACATGGGCGTGCGAGCCGGCGAGCACCGCTGGGTCGATGCGATTGAGCTGGCCGGCCGGCAGGTCGGACGCACCGAGCGGGCCGTCGCCCTCGACCGGTCGGACGCGCAGGGTGATGGTTTCGGTGTCCGGCGGGGCGGTGGGCGCTGCGGCGGCGGAGTCCTGGCCGATCCACCCGCGCATGACGTAGAGGAGGGTTCCGTCCTCGGCCTGGAACGGTGTCATGACCGTGAAGCCGACCTCGCTGTTCACGACCTGCTTGCGCACGAGCACCTGCTGGGCGGGCACCCAGGTCCCGGTCGCCGTCACCCGGCGCCAATCCGCGGCCTCCGTGTACCCGCGCCCGAGCAGACGCTGCCAGGGTACGGGCGCCACGGCCTCGGAGGCGGTGATCGCGGCATTCATGGCGTCGCGCTCGATGTGCCGGTTCCATTGCCAGTGGGCGGCCAGCGCACTCAACGGCAGGACGACGACCAGCGCCACGGTGAGGCTGATCAACCGCTTGCGGGCCGCACGATCCACCAGCGCAGCCTAGGCGCACGTACGCTGGCGTCATGGAGGAGCCCCGGGTGTACTCCGTGACGAGTGCCCAGCAACCGCTGAGTGTCGATCAGGCGTGGCGTTACAAGCGCTACCTGATCTCGATGTCCGTGCGCATCGTCTGCTTCGTGGCCTGCATCCTCGCCTCCGGCTGGCTGCGCTGGACCTTCTTCACGGGCGCCCTGGTGCTGCCCTGGTTCGCCGTCGTGCTCGCCAACGCCGGGCGCGAGAATGCCGCTGGCGCGGCTGATGCGCTGCAGCACAGTCCGTGGGAATTGGGGGAGTAGCCGCGCGCCCTCGGCGCCGGATGGTCGGCTACCTGCAGGTAACGGATACGGTTTCCCAGCATTGGAGGGGTCATGGGACGTGTAGTGCTCGTCACCGGTGGTAACCGGGGCATCGGTGCCGCCATCGCGGCCGCCTTCGTTGCCAACGGTGACACGGTGGCCGTGGCCTCGCGTTCCGGCGAGGCGCCCGCTGGCTGCACTGGCTATGTGTGCGACGTCTCCGACAGCAAGAGCGTGGACGCCTGCTTCGACGCGGTCGAACGCGATCTCGGCCCGGTCGAAGTGGCAGTGGCCAACGCCGGCATCACACGCGACGGACTCATCATGCGCATGTCGGACGACGACATCGACGCCGTACTCAACACCAACCTCTTCGGCGCCCTGCGCATCGCCCGCCGCGCCACCAAGGCCATGCTTCGGCTCCGGCGCGGCCGCATCATCCTCATCGGCAGCGTGGTCGGACTGCTCGGTTCCGCCGGCCAGACCAACTACGCCGCTGCCAAAGCGGGCCTCGTGGGCGTGGCCCGTTCGCTGGCGCGCGAGGTCGGTCCTCGCGGCATCACCGTCAACGTCATCGCTCCGGGTTTCGTGGAGACCGACATGACGGCGGAGCTCACGGAGGAGCGCCGGGCGGCCATCGTCGGCAGCGTCCCACTCGGCCGCTACGCGCAACCGCGGGAAGTCGCGGATGTCACTGTGTTTCTCGCGTCGGAAGGCGCTGCCTACATCACTGGAGCCGTGATCCCCGTTGACGGTGGACTCGGCATGGGTCACTGAGGAGTCGCCATGGGCATCATGCAGGGGAAGAACATCCTGGTGACCGGCGTACTGACGCCGGATTCCATCGCGTACGACGTTGCGCGCCTGGTGCAGGAGGAGGGGGGCAACGTCGTACTCACCTCCTTCGGGCGCACCATGTCCTTGACGGCTCGGACCTCGAAGCGCCTTCCCGTGGAAGCTCCGATCGTCGAGCTCGATGTCACCAATGCGGAGCACCTGGCAGCGCTCGCTGACAACGTACGGCAGTACCTGCCCTCGCTCGACGGCGTGCTGCACTCGGTGGCGTTCGCGCCGCAGGACGCCCTCGGCGGCAACTTCCTCAACACCCCCTGGGAGTCGGTCGCGACGGCGGTGCACGTGTCCGCCTTCTCGCTCAAGGCCCTGGCCATGGCTGCGCGTCCCCTGCTGTCGAGCGGAAGTTCCATCGTCGGCCTCACCTTCGACGCCACCACGGCCTGGCCGGTGTACGACTGGATGGGTGTGGCGAAGGCCGCACTCGAGTCCGCGAACCGGTACCTGGCGCGCGACCTGGGATCGCAGGGCATCCGCTGCAACCTGGTGGCGGCTGGACCGCTCGGCAGCATGGCTGCCAAGTCCATCCCCGGCTTTGAGTCCATCGTCAACGTCTGGAACTCCCGCGCCCCGTTGGGCTGGGAGTTCGAGGACACCGAGCCCTCGGCACGTGCGTGCGTGGCCCTCATGAGCGACTGGTTCCCGAAGACCACCGGTGAGATCGTCCACGTCGATGGTGGCGTGCACGCCATAGCGGGCTGAGCCTCGGCTGCGGGCGGCAGTTGCGCGGACCTCGGGTCTGCGCTCGGTCAGGCGTTCGCGATCACATCGAGCACGAGCCGCAGGTCGCGCTCGTTGATCGACACATCTGCCTGCTCCTGCACGATCGGCTTGGCGCAGAAGGCGATGCCGATGGCCGCCTCCCGCATCATGTCGAGGTCGTTGGCCCCATCGCCCACGGCCACCGTGCGGCTCAGGGGGATCCCGTGTGCGGCCGCGTACTCCCGGAGCATGCGCGCCTTCACCGCACGGTCCACGATCTCGCCCGTGACGCGACCCGTGAGCCGCCCGTCGTGCACCTCGAGCGTGTTCGCATGGTGGTGATCCGCATCGACGGCACGGGCGATGGCGTCTACGACGACGTCGAAGCCGCCGGAGACCAAGGCCACGACATGACCGCCAGCATGCAGGGCGTCGACCAGTGCGCGAGCCCCGTTGGTGAGCCTCACGGCCGCACGTACCTCATCCAGCACCGACACCGGCAGTCCCTCGAGCAGCGCCACGCGAGCGCGCAGCGAGGCCGCGAAGTCGAGTTCGCCACGCATCGCGGACTCCGTGACCGCACGCACCCGCTCCTCCACCCCGGCATGCGCGGCGATGAGCTCGATGACCTCCTGCTCGATCACGGTGCTGTCGACATCCATGACGACGAGCAGGGGGCCGCGACGATCAAGCATGCCGTGAAGGCTATCGAACGGGCCCTCCCGAGCTTCACGTAGGCTGCCTCCGTGGTCATCGAGTTCGCAGGCGTCACCGTCATCCGCGATGGCAAGCCGATCCTCGATGATGTGGACTGGACCGTCGCGGAGGGCCAGCGCTGGGTGCTGCTCGGTCCGAATGGAGCAGGCAAGACCACACTCCTCGCCATCGCGGCGACGCTCATGCACCCGACGCGGGGCGTCGCTTCGATCCTCGATGAACTGCTCGGCCTCACCGATGTCTTCGAGCTGCGACCGCGCATCGGCGTCGCCTCATCCGCACTGGCCCAGGCCATCCCCGCCGATGAACTGGCACTCGACGTGGTGCGGACGGGCGCCTACGCGATGCTCGGCACCTGGCATGAGGAATACGCGGGCATGGACAACGCGCGCGCCATGGCCCTGTTGGAGGCCTGGGGCGCGTCCCGG
>DAHWFQ010000151.1:0-3303 GCA_027324895.1 Actinomycetota bacterium
CTCGAGAAGGCGCAGGACTTCCTGTGACGATCGACTCGGGGCTCTCGCTCCGGACCACGTTCGGACGGAAGCCCGAGCGGGGCTCACACGAACGGGCAGAATTCAATGCCGTCGTGGATGCCGCACTGGTGGGCCATCTCGCGTACGTCGTCGACGGTCAGCCCTATGCGCTGCCCGTCGCCTTCGCGCGCGACGGTGACGCCCTGCTGTTCCACGGCTCCTCGGGAGCCAGACCGTTCCGCCTGCTGGCGGACGGCGCACCCTGCTGCTTCACCGTGACCCACCTCGACGGGCTGGTACTCGCACGCAGCGCCAACGACTCGTCGATGAACTACCGATCCGCCGTCGTCATCGGCACATGCGGGCAGGTCACGGAACCCGAGGAGAAGGCGCGTGCGCTGGACGCCATCACCGACCATCTCCTGCCGGGACGCCGGGCGTCGCTGCGGCCAATGACGAAGAAGGAGGTCGCGGCGACCATCGTGCTGCGCCTGCCCATCGTCGAGTTCTCCGTGAAGTCGCGCAGCGGCGATCCCGGTGACGAGGGTGACGACATCCACTACCCGGTGTGGTCGGGCGTCATGCCGCTGTCCATGCGATTCGGCGATCCCATCGCGGCAGCCAACCTCGACGCCGGCCTGGACGAGCCCGCCTACCTGCGTGGTTGGCGGGCCTGAGCCTCGCCGCGGCGAAGGAGTGCGATGAGCGATCACGGACCCGAGCCCTGGCCGGACTCGCTGTGGCGTGCGACCGCCGATGCGCCGCCGCCTACCACCCGGGAACTCCCGCGACACGCTGACGTGGTGATCATCGGCGCGGGCTACACCGGACTGTGGACGGCCCTGCATCTGTTGCGTGAACAACCGGGGCTGTCCGTGGTGGTACTCGAGCGGACCGGTGTGGGCTTCGGCGCCAGCGGACGCAACGGCGGCTGGGTGTCGGCGCTCTTCCCCGCCGCCCCGGAGCGGCTCGCGGCCGCCTCGTCCCGCGGATCCGCCATGGCACTGCGTTGGGCCATGCGGGGGGCCGTCGACGATGTCGGGACCTGGTGCCGCGAGGAGGCGATCGACTGCGACTACGCCAAGGGCGGCACCATCACCATGGCGCGGAATCCCGCCCAGTCGGCGTCACTGCGCCAGGAGCTTGCCCATGAGCGCTCGTGGGGTGACACCGATTCGACGTTGCTGGACGCCGCCGCGACCCGTGCGCACATCGGGGCCGCGGGCGTGCAGGCCGGCATGTACACACCGCACTGCGCGGTCGTGCATCCGCTCAAGCTCGCACGGGGCCTGGCGCACGCGGTGCTCGCACGCGGGGGCCTGATCGTCGAGGAGTGCACGGCCCTCTCCTTCGCCCGGGGAGTGGTGTCGACGGATCGTGGCGTCATCACGGGCGATGCCATCGTGCGTGCGACCGAGGGCTTCACCGCGCGCTTCGAGGACCACGCGCGTGAGCTCATGCCGATCTACTCGCTGATGATCGCCACCGAGCCGCTGTCGGACGCGCAATGGGATGCGGTCGGCCTGGCGCAGCGCGAGGCCTTCACGGAGCAACGTCATGTCGTCATCTACGGCCAGCGCACGGCGGACGGACGCCTGGCCTTCGGCGGCCGCGGGGCCCCGTACCACTGGGGATCGGCGATCGATCCCCGCCACGACACGCATGGGCGGGTGCATCGACAACTGCAGGAGACCCTGCTCGAACTCCTGCCCCAGCTCGCCGGCGTGCGCATCACCCACCGCTGGGGTGGGGCGCTGGCGATCCCGCGCGACTCCCTCCCCTTCGTGCGCTTCGAGGACGGGTTGGGGGCGGCTGGCGGTTACGTGGGTGACGGCGTGGCCGCAGCCGCGCTCGCCGGTCGCACCCTGGCCGACCTGGTCCTGGGGCGCCGCACAGCGCGCACGGAACTGCCCTGGGTCAACCACCACGGCCGGCCCTGGGAGCCTGAGCCGCTGCGATGGCTGGAAGCGAACGGCATGCTCGCCGGGCTGGGCCTCGCGGATCGATGCGAGGCCCGCACGGGCAGACCGAGCCTGCTGGCGAGCCTGCTGTACCGGATGCTCTAGCGCGGCCCGGGGATGCGGGGCCGCCCGGCCTCCGGTACCACCCTGGCGGCCAACTGGATGATGGCCTGGGTGGCGGACAGCCAGGAGACGTTGGCCGGCGCGACCATCACGATGTCGCGCACGATCTCCTCGCGCATGGCCGTGCGCTCGAGATCGGCGTTGGGCACGAAGGGCAACCACATGTCTGTCGCGATGGTGATGCCGAGCCCCTGCGCTGCCATCTGCATGGTCGCCGCCACGTCATTCACCTCATGCTTCACGTGCGGCTCCACCCCCACGCGCCGGAAGGCGGCGCGCGTCACCCGGCCCAGAACGGTCGACTCGGGCGGCAGGATCCAGGCCTCATCCGCCAGGTCACCGAGGGACTGCGGTCGGGGACCCGGTGTCGGGTGGGCGATGTGCCCGGCGATCCAGTAGCGCTCGGTCATGAGGTTGACGATGGACGTCGAGCGATCGCGCGGCAGCGGCACCTCGGGGTGCTCCAGCCCGAAGGCCAGGTCGACCTCCCCGCGGGAGACGGAGCGCACGCTGAAGTCGGCGTCCACCTCTCGGGTCTGCACCGTGAGATCGGGGAATCGCTCGGCGGTCTCCGCCAGCAGGGGTGCGAGCAAGGCGGCTGCAGAGCTACCCCAGGTGCCGAGCACGAGGGTTCCGGAGAGCTCTCCGCCGGCCTGCGACACTGCAGCACGCGCCCGGTCCTCGGCGGCCAGCACCCGGTCGGCCTCTACGGCGAGCGCCCGTCCCGCGTCCGTGAGCATGGCCCGGCGGCCGATCTTCGTCATGAGGGGCACACCCACCGACTTCTGCAACTCCGCGAGTTGCTGCGAGACGGCGCCCGGCGTGTAACCCAGTTCATCTGCGGCCTCGGCCATGGTGCCCCAACGGGCGAATTCGCGCAGGGTGGCCAGCTGGGTGATGTTCAGGCGGGTCATGCGTCAGTCCCCCACACAACGAGAATGCGCGGCCCCGCCCCCGCATGACTGGGGATGGGACCGCGCATGGAATCGAACGTCGCCTGCCGCTCGATCAGCCTTCGCGAACGATGAGTGTCATATGCGCCGCGAGCGCCACAACGGCGAGAGCCGCAATGATCCACATGCTGTGCTCCTTCCCTCGGTGCAGGGTGGCCCTGCGATCGTTGACGCCATCTGGTGCTGGCGTCCTTGAGGGAAGTGTGGAGGAAGGCTGGATATAGCACAAGCGATGCTTTCTACGAAGTATTCGTTAGCAATGCTAA
>DAHWFQ010000213.1:0-18133 GCA_027324895.1 Actinomycetota bacterium
GGTAATCCGCAGCTGCCGGGTAGTCGTGGTCCTCGGGCTGATCCAGCCACTGCGCCTTGCCCATGCCGACCTCCTGCACACAGGGTAGGGCCGGGGATGCCGAAGCAGCGGAGCAGCGACGCCACCTCTGCGGATAGAATACTGGTATCGCATTTGTGGGTGATGACATTTCGGGCGTATCGCCCAGGCGCGTCGGGCTCGCATGGTGCGAGAAGCGTGGTGTCGTCGTCGACGGGCCGATACCATCGAGAGAAGGGGGTGCGCGGATGCTGGAACGCGATGACGACGGGACACGGTCGGAGGCCGTGTCCCGGGAGATGTTTGAGGCGTCCGGCCTCGGGCATTCCGCGAAGCGCCGCCCGTCAGGTGAGCCCTGGGGCGGTCCTCATGCGAGCCTATGGAAGCGTTTGCTCGCCGCATCTGTGAAGGCCGCCGGCATTCGCGTCGGGCGCTTCCCAAAGTAGGGCTGCCGGGTCAGAACATCTGCCCCGCGATGCGTCGCTGCTTGGCAGTCGGTCGGCTGTCGCGCTCGTGAAGGTGGGCCACAAGCCGCTGCGTCCACACCCTCACCGAGGCTTCTGGCTGACGCGTCCCGACCATCAAGCGGAGCAGCAGGTTCGTGCGGGTCTCGTTGCGGAGGATGCCAGCGCGGTCGGCGAGCAGGTTGCGGAAGTCCTTGATGTGGCTTTCCAGCGGAGCGGTGCTCTCGATGGCTGGGCGTGTGCCTCGGCTTCCTATCTGGGCTCGCACGAGCCGTTCATTCGCGGTGAGCCAACGGGCGACCGCCGGGCCTCCATATGTGCCGGCGAACTCGCTGTGTAGTCCAGCCTTGTAGAGGTCCAACTCGGGGATGGATCGGAAGAAGTTGCCCGCGCCGGTGTAGAGCGGGTGCTGCTCGATCTGCGGCACGGTGTAGCCAGCGGCAGCAAGGTCCGTGCGCACCGCTGCCGCCAAGTTCTCCGACCAATGCCACACGCAGCGCAGGTGCCGGTATGTGCCCCAGTTCCAGTGAATGGCGCGGACCAGGTTGGAGGCTCCGTCGCTCACCACGGTGAGGGGACTGCCGGACATGCTGTTGATGAAGGCCGTCCATGTGGCGTAGGTGATGTGCTTGACTGCCACGGCCTTGATGAGCCTGCCCGGTGCCAGCGTCCCGTTTGGGCCAGCGTCGTAGCCGTAAGCGAACATCACCTCAAAGGCCTGCTGCCCTGTGGTTTTGAAGTTGAACTGCGAACTGTCCAGCAGCACCACGGTAGGCCAGGAAGTGGGAGCCGGCACCGCAACATCGGTGAACACCTCCACCCAGTCGGCCACCAGTTGCCCCATCTGGACGCCACGGCGAAGGCGCTGTCCCTTCCTGCGTGCCGGCAGCGGCTGCTTTCGTGGTGCCTGCCGGCACGCAGCACCGGCGCGCACCCGGTAGTCCCGCCGCGCCGCCAGCGTCGCCTGTCGGTAGGTCGTGCCCATGCCGACCTCGTAGAGCGCAGTCGCTATCTGCGTCGCGATGAACTCATACGAGTTCGGGATGGGCTGGCCGGTGCTGCGGCCCACATGCTGCGAGCAGTCCGAGCACCAGTATTCGGCGCCGACGACGCGGTTCAGTTTCGGGGACAGGCGATGCCACTCGTCCCGGTCATACGGGTTCACACAGCGCCAGCGTTGCCGCTTGGTGGCGCCCCGGCCCTGGTAGCCGTCGCGGACGACCCGAAACTTCTCATGCCCCTCGCGCGGACATACCGGCGCGGGCTCGTGAACATCCCCCGATAACACACTGGGACGCTACATCTCATCACCCACAAATGCGATACCAGGATTCTGGCAGGTATCGCGTTTGTGGGTGATGACATTTCGGACATCGAGCGGCTGTGGGCCGGGCCAGTGGCCTGGACTGCGAGTGGGTTCGGTGGCGATGGTCAGGTCGCCTTTGGCGCCAGGTTGGCGCCGATGCTCCGGTAAGTGAGCGGGTCAGCGAGCGAGACCTGCGATCAGCGCTGGACTTGGGCCCGTCGGAAGCGCAATCCATGCCCGTCGTCCGGGTGTGGGACTCCGTGGTTTCACTGTTGGTGGGAAGAGCGAGGTGGCGTCGCCAGCGGGGCTTGGTGCTGGGTGCGCGAATGGGACGCGGTTCAGCGTGTTGGGATGATGAGTCGGTTCGGTGACTCCGGCTCTTCGAACGCGTGTGCTTGTTCCAGTTGCACTCGTGCGATTTCCAGTTCGCGGAAGTCGATGGCGCGCGTGAAGTCTTGGGCGAAGCGCAGCACTTTCACGAGGAGTTCTGCGTTTGACTGTCGGCTGAGGAGACGAAGACCGTCGAGATAGTCGGTGCGGTACACAGTGGGAATGATGATGCGGCATTCGTTGCCGGCGACGAGTTCACTGTTGGCGAAGATGCGAGCGGTTCGTCCATTGCCGTCCGCGAATGGGTGTGTCTCGGCGATCAGGAACATTGTGTACACGGCGCGTTCGAAAGCAGTGTCTAGGTCTTGGAGTCGCCTCCATCCTTCGGCCAGCGTGCCGGGTACGAGTTCCGGCATGACGAAGGTCGTGTTTCCAGCGCGGTTGGCAGCCTGTTTGAACTCCCCTGGCTGCATGTCGAGTCGGCCGCCGAGCAAGATGGCGTGACGCATGCGCAGCAGTTCCAAGAACTCGCGTGGCGTGCTCGCGCGCTCGGACATGCCGGCGAGGTCAGACGTGATGCGGTAGGTGCCGAGGAGGTCGTGGCTATCTCCAACACGGTTGGGGATCGTCTGCTCGTGGTAGACGATGTCGATCGCTTCATCGAGCATGAACTCGGTGCCTTCAATGAAGTTGGAGAAGTACGCTTCAAAGAAGGGCAGATGCCTGCCGCTGTCCACAGTGTGGGCGGGGCGATGTTGCGGCGCGGAGCGTCGCAGGGTGGTGATGATTTCGTCGAACAGTCGCAGGCGCTCGTGATCGACGGGGTGGCCGTGCGCCCGAGCGTTCAGGGCAACCGAACCGGAGGTTGCGCGCTGTGAACCCATGGCTGTGCCGATCAGGGCAGAGACGCGCGCGAGTTGCGCGACGGTTGTGCCGACGCTCGCTGCGACCTTCTGCGCCTCGGCGCGGTACCGGACGAGTCGCGTTTCCCCGTCCAGTTGGCAGAGCCGATCAATCCAGTCCGCGAGTTCCGTGTCCGTCAGAGTGCGGCGCATGTTGCCGTTCCGCGCGCGGGACAGCTGGGCATTCTCTGCCAGGGCGCGACCTCGGCTGGCCATGTGCAGTCCGCCGGGCAGCGCCGCATCTCCATCCAGAGGGCTAGCACCGCGTCGAGCGCGCACGAGCAAGCCGGGGAGTTCCAAGTCGCGAACGCGAGCGTCGTGGACGAGGTACAGCACTCCGTCAACTGGGCCTCCCCGGACCGCGCTGCGATCACTGATGACCGCTGAGGGGAACTCATGTCCGACGATCTCAAGCCACTCCCGGCGAACCACGTCCTCGAGGGTGGAGTCGGTATCCTCGGTGTAGATGCCAGGTGCGATGCGCCTGAGTTCGCCGGCGGCGACTCGTCGCGCAATCGCTTCGGGGTGCGTCTCCCCGGCGAAGATGATGCCGTTAGCCACAATATCCTCACATACCTGTGATGCTTTTCGTATTTAGTGTATCGGTATGTGATGACTTCTGTCTGTAAGCGGTTGACGGGGCTCCGAGTTCACGGCGTGGTGCGCTCCCGGTCCGAACAACGAAGGGTTCCTTCGATGTTGCCCGCCAGGGCCCAGAAGGGGTGGGTTCCCGTGGCGCAGAATGGCGCCTAACGCTTCTGCGGGCCCACCCTGTCATCACCCACAAAAGCGATACTTGGATTCTGGCAGGTATCGCGTTTGCGGGTGAGCAAGGTGGGTGGCAGGTCGCCTCGAGGGAGGCCTGCGGGCCGAGTGCCCCGAAGGCTTCGCGTGCCCCGCCGATGCACTCATAGACCATTTGGTGGCTGACGAGGCGCCCGTCGCCGACGCGCTCCATGCGGTCGGATCAGTCAGGTGGAACGTGGACACGCCGTTCGATAGCAGAGACGACGGCGGGCTGATGTCCGGTTGCACGCGCTGGCCGAGGGGCCGACGCCGCAGCGCCGCTGGCATGTCGCCCGTCGGGGGTGGCGCCTACGCTGTTGCGTCGGGAGGGACGGATGACCCTGGCATCGATCGCGCTCATGCTGGCCGTCGGCCTGGTGGGACCCGTCCTCGCCTCCTGGAAGCGCGGCAGCGTGCCGGTGGCGGTGGGCGAACTGCTCGTCGGCGTGCTGCTCGGCCCCTCCGCCTTCAACCTCCTGTCGAGCAACGACCCGACGTCCGACACGCTCTCCGCCATCGGGTTCGCGCTGGTCATGTTGGTAGTGGGCAGCCACCTCAATCCGCGGGCCTTCGCAGACCGTGCCATCACCGTTCGGGCACTCCAGATCGTCGGAGCGTCGGCCGTGGTGGCGGTCTTGGGCGCGTGGGCCGTGCGCGCGCTCACCGGCTTCGAGAACGTGGGCCTGATGGCCGCGCTCATGGCCTCCAGCTCGGCCGCCATCATCCTGCCGGTGCTGGAGCAGATCGGTGACGTGGAACGCAACCAGCTGCTCATCACGCACGTGACGATCGCGGACCTCCTCGGCATCGTCTCCCTGCCGCTCGTCATGCACTCACCGAACGTGGGCCGGACGGTG
Source organism: Actinomycetota bacterium (assembly GCA_027324895.1). GTDB lineage: Bacteria > Actinomycetota > Actinomycetes > S36-B12 > UBA5976 > JAKALQ01. Next base: position 4,664 of record DAHWFQ010000213.1, read on the forward strand.
GCCGGCGCGGGCACTGTGGCGGCCCTCGCCGGCCTCTTCTACCTGCTGCTGCGGCACGCCGATCGCAGCGGGTCACTGCATCGCTTCCACGAGTTCTCCAAGGAGCATGCCTTCGGCCTGGAGCTGCGCATCAGCCTGGTCGTCGTCATCGGCCTGTCCGCACTCGCCGGCCGCTTCCATGTGACGGTCATGATCGCCGGCCTCAGCGTGGGCATCGCCCTGGCGGCGGTGGGCGTACCGCACCGCCTGGCCCGACAGCTGTTCGGCATCGCCGAGGGCTTCTTCTCCCCCATCTTCTTCGTGATCCTCGGCTCGCGCATCGACGTGCGCGCCGCCGTCTCCGACCCGCGTGCCCTCGGCCTGGCCGCCGCCCTGTCCATCGGCACCGTCCTCGCACATGCGACGGCCCGCCTCTTCGGAGAGTCGCTGCACCTCGCGTTCATGTCGGGCGCCCAGTTGGGCGTGCCCGTGGCCGCGGTCACCATCGGCCAGGCCTCGGGTGAACTGGGCGCCGGCCAGGCGGCGGCCATCCTCGCGGCAGCCCTGGTGAGCATCCTCGTCACCACCCTGGCCAGCAAGCGCCACCCCACACCCACCAACCCGGTGCCCACCCCACCGCCCAGACCAGGAGGCCCCTGATGTCCAAGGAAGCGTGGCTCTCCGAACCCGAGGAGCACGACTACCCGGCGGCCGCCGAGTACCTCGCGCTCCTGCTCGAACCCGCCATGGTGGAGGCGGTCGTCCTCGCCATGCGCAGCGCGCCCATCACCCAGGTCAAGGCCAAGGATCTGCTGCGCGCCTCCCGCCTGCCCGCCCTGGACGACAGCAACCGGCACGTCTCCAAGGACCTCAAGCGGCTGCACGACGGCACGCCACTCTCCCCCGTGCTGGCGGTCCGTGGCGACGCCGCGACTGACCGGCCGCTCGTCATCGCCGACGGCTTCCATCGCATCTGCGCCGCCTACTACGACGACGAGGATGTCGAGGTGCCGTGCAAGTTGGTGCCGTTGCCCGGCCGCTGATCGACCCGCCGATCCTTACCTCGGCCTGACCCGCCATGGCGCAGGCCGCTGGGCCCGGCAAATATAGTTGCTTGCAAGCAAACAATTAGGAGTTGCCGTGGCGAAGTCGAAGCGACTGCACGGGTTGCACCCCGACCGTTACAAGTGGGTGGCCCTGTCGAACACGACGCTGGGCACGCTGATGGCCACCATCAACGGGTCGATCATCCTCATCTCGCTGCCCGCGATCTTCAACGGCATCGGCATCAACCCCTTGGTGCCGGGCAACACCGGCTACCTGCTCTGGACGATGATGGGCTACATGCTCGTCACCGCGGTGCTGGTGGTGAGCCTGGGCCGACTGGGCGACATCATGGGCCGCGTCCGCATCTACAACTTCGGCTTCGCCGTCTTCTCCGTCGGCTCGGTGCTGCTGGCGCTCGACCCGCTCACCGGGGGCGGCGGGGCCATGTGGCTCGTCGTGCTGCGCCTCGTGCAGGGTGTCGGCGGCGCCATGCTCTTCGCCAACTCCAGCGCCATCATCGTCGATGCCTTCCCGACCGAGCAGCGCGGCCTGGCCATGGGCATCAACCAGGTCTCCGCCATCGCGGGCTCCTTCATCGGCCTGGTCGCCGGCGGCCTGCTGTCCGTCGTGCACTGGCGCTGGGTCTTCTGGGTCTCGGTGCCCTTCGGCATCATCGGCACCTTCTGGGCGTACCACAGCCTGCGCGACAACGGGAAGCGCGTGCATGCCCGCATCGACTGGCTGGGCAACCTCACCTTCGCGGTGGGCCTGACCTCCATCCTGAGTGCGATTGTCTACGCCATCCAGCCCTACGGCAGCTCCGCCATGGGCTGGACCAACCCCTCGGTCGACACCGCCCTGGTCGGCGGCCTGCTCTTCCTCGCCCTCTTCATCTGGATCGAACTGCGCGTGCAGTCCCCGATGTTCGACCTCCGCCTGTTCCGCAATCGCGCCTTCTCCATGGGCAGCTTCGCCGGCCTGCTCGCCGCGACGGCACGTGGTGGCCTGCAGTTCATGCTCATCATCTGGCTCCAGGGCATCTGGCTGCCACAGCACGGGTACTCGTACGACGCCACGCCCCTGTGGGCGGGGATCTACCTGCTCCCCATGACCATCGGCTTCCTGGTGGCGGGGCCGGCCGCGGGCTTCTTCTCCGACCGTCACGGTGCGCGTGCGCTGTCCACCATCGGCATGGTGGTGTTCGCGCTGAGCTTCGTCGGCCTGCTCCTCATCCCCACCGACTTCAACTACCTGGCCTTCGCCGCCCTCATCGCCATCAACGGCATCTCGGGCGGCCTCTTCGCGGCGCCCAACTCCACCGCCATCATGAACAGCGTCCCGGCCGCCAACCGCGGTGGCGCTGCCGGCATCCAGGCCGCGTTCCTGAACTCCGGCTCCGTACTTTCCATGGGCCTGTTCTTCTCACTGATGATCGTGGGGCTGGCCAAGGGCCTGCCCGATGCCCTGCTGAGCGGGCTCACCGCGCACGGGGTCGGCGCGGCCCAGGCCCAGGCCCTGGCCCAACTGCCACCGGTGGCGATCCTTTTCTCATCCCTGCTCGGCTTCAACCCGCTGGCCACCCTGCTGGGCTCGGCGAGCGCCGCCCATGTGAGCGCCACCCAGTGGTCGCTGCTCACCGGACGCCAGTTCTTCCCGCAGCTCATCACGGCACCCTTCCACGACGGCCTGGTCGTGGTGTTCGCCATGGCCATCGTCATGGCCCTGCTGGGTGCCCTGTTCTCCGCCCTCCGCGGTGCCCGCTACGTGCACGAGGAGGTGCACCCGCCGGCTCATCACATCCACGAGCATCTGGTGGACCTCGCCTCGTCCGCGGGTGCGGTTCCCGGCGAGCCGGCCCTCGAGAACGAACTCCTGTGACCGCGCACTCCGGATCCGCGGCCCTTGCGCCCGACGTCGCCGACCGTCTGCAACGCGTGGTGGCCCGCATCGGCCGCGTGCTGCGCCAGGCCGGGGGTGATGCCCTCACGCTCTCGCAGATGTCGATGCTCGGCACCATCGCCAAGCACGACGGCTGCCGCATCGGCGAGCTGGCCGTGCACGAGTCCATCGGTGCTCCCGTCGCCACCCGGGTCGTCGCCTCCCTGGAGACGCTCGCGCTGGTGCGACGGGAGCCCGACTGCCTGGATGGCCGCGCCAGCCTCGTGCACATCACTGCCAAGGGCACCCGCGCGCTCGGCGCCCTGCGCCGCCAACGCGCTGCGGTGCTGCTCGCCCGCCTCGAGGGCCTCGACGCGGTGCAGGCCGAGGCCCTGGCGCGGGCCCTACCGACGCTGGAGCGGCTGGCCGGCGATTGACCCCTGCCGTGAGGCACGTCACCATGTTGCGGGACGTTTGCGGATAGCCCGCAAAGTACCCCCGGGGGTACTTTGCGCGTGAAGGTCTTCAGCGCGCGACATGGAGGTCAATATGCGCAAGAAAGTGCTCGTCCTGGGCTCGAACTTCGGCGGCGTCACCGCCGCCATCTCCATCAAGAACGAACTCAAGGGTGACGTCGACGTCACCGTGCTCTCGGTGAGTTCGAAGTTCCTGTACACGCCCTCGCTCATCTGGGTCCCCTTCGGCGCCCGCAACGTCGAGGACATCACCTTCGAGGTGGCCCCCACCTTCGCCGCCCACGGCATCGAGTTCGTGCAGAAGGCCGCGGCCAAGTTGGAGCCCGACTTCAACCAGGTCATCGACGTGGACGGCAACGTGCACTCGTACGACTACCTGGTCATCGCGACCGGCACCCAGGTGGACTTTAACCGCGTCGACGGCTTCAAGGAGAACGCGACCACCATCGTGAACCCCGATGCCGCCGTGCGCTCCGCCGAGGCCTGGCGCAAGTTCCTCCGCGAGCCGGGTGACGTCGTCATCGGCGCCACGCAGGGCGCGAACTGCTTCGGCGCCGCCTACGAGTACCTCTTCAACGTGTCGTACCAACTGCGCAAGGCCGGCATCAAGCGACAGGTCAAGCTCAACTACGTCACCTCCGAGCCCTACCTCGGCCACTTCGGCATCGACGGCATGCCCACCGGCAAGTTCATGGTCGACATGTTCTTCAAGAAGGAGAACATCACCGGCTACACGAACGTCGCCATGGACCACATCGACAAGGACAACGTGCGCCTGTCCGACGGCCGCGACATCCCCTTCAAGTACGCCATGATCATCGCGCCCTTCCTCGGCGTGGAGGCCGTGAAGTCTTGCGAGAAGATCGTGAACGCCAACGGCTTCGTCGATGTGCGCGACACCTACCAGACCAAGGCGTACGACAACGTGTACGCCGTGGGCACCGCCGCTGCGGTCACCGCGCCCTACACGACACCCGTCGCGACCGGCGTGCCGAAGACCGGTTACCCGACCGACACCATGGCCAAGACCGCGGCCGAGAACATCGTGTCGCAGATCAGGGGACGCTCGGCCACCAAGGAGAAGTCCTTCGGCGAGATCCCGGCCATGTGCATCATGGACGCGGGCAACAACGGCATCGCCCTGCTCGGCGACCACATGCTGAAGCCGCGCAAGGCCGCCATCCTCATCCCCGGCCCGCAGAACCACGCCCTGAAGATCGGGCTCGAGAAGTACATGCTGTGGAAGAACAAGGGCGGCTATGTGAAGCTGCCGTAACCACGGCGCGACGTGCAGGTTTGCGCCCCATCAAGTCGCGCAGATGGCGCGCAAGGGAGGGCTCGGAGCAATCCGGGCCCTCTTTGCATGGTTGCAGCCGGTTGTCGGCGGAGGCGTGGATCAGGCGCGCTGGCGCCTACGCTCGGCGGATGCAGACGTTCCCCCGTCCTGTCGTGACAGCCGCCCGCAGCAAGCTGCCGGGGTTGTCCCTCATCGCCGCCATGGTGGCCCTCGCGTTCGGCCTCAACCACCTGCTGCCGTCGGTCTCGCCGCTCACCAGTTCGGTGGCCATCGGCTTCGCCGTGGTGAACCTCTTCGGGTGGCCGTCGTGGGCCGAAGCCGGCACCGCCCTCGCCGCCAAACCGCTCCTGCGCCTGGGCGTGGCCCTGCTCGGCATGGACCTCTCGTTGCAGGCCCTGCTCGACCTCGGTCCCCGGGGCGCCCTCGCCGTGGTCTCGGTGGTCACCGTCACCATCCTCGGTGTCACCCTGCTGGCGCGATGGTTCGGGCTCTCCCAGGACCTGGGCCTGCTCATCGGCGTCGGGTACGGCATCTGCGGCGCCTCCGCCGTGGCCGCGGTGAAGCCGCAGACGGACGCCACCGAGCAGGAGGCGTCGTACGCCGTGGGCCTGGTGGCCATCTGCGGCACCCTCTCCATCGGCGTGCTGCCCGTCATCGGAGCCGCCCTGGGGCTGAGCGACCACCTCTTCGGCCTGTGGGCCGGGGCCGCCGTGCACGACGTCGGACAGGTCGTGGCCACGGCCAGCACGCGCGGCGACCTCGCACTGCGCGCAGCCATCGTCGTGAAGCTCGCGCGCGTCGCCATGCTCGCGCCCGTCGTCCTCATCATGTCCATGCGCCACCGGCGGCGGGCGGCCAACGGGCACACCCACACCAACCACGTGCCGCTCGTGCCCGGGTTCGTGCTCGGGTTCCTCGCACTCGCGGCGCTCAACAGCACCGGACGGATCCCCGCAGCCATCACCGCGGGCACCACCACGGTCAGCCACATCCTCATCGCCTTCGGGCTGGCCGCGCTCGGCCTCGGTGTCCGTTGGCGCGAGTTGCGGGCCGTCGGCAGCCGACCCCTGGCCCTCGGGCTGCTCGCCTGGGCACTGGTCGCCGGCATCGCCCTGCTCGTGGTGCACCTGCTGCCCTGATCCCGGCAAGCCGTCGACGACGGCCCGCGCGCCACACTCCTCATGGTCACGTCCCAGTGCGCTGCGGCCCTGTTCGCCATGCAACCCCGCGCGTAGCGTGTCAAGCGCAGCAGCGCTGGATTCCGAGCAGAGAGGGGCCATCCCATGACCGTCGAGGAGCAGTTGAGCGGGCACATCGTCGTAGGCGTCGACGGGTCGGAGCACTCGAAGGCGGCGCTGCGCTGGGCGGCCAAGGTGGCGCCCATCTTCGGTGGGGTCATCGAGGCCATGGCCGTGTGGGGCCTCCCCGCAGTGGCGAGTTGGGAAGCCGCCTTCCTCGTGGAGCCGGAGGAGATCGAGCGCAGCACGCGCGAGATGCTCGATCACACGCTCGCCGACGTCTTCGGGCCGGAGTTGCCGCCCGGACTGGTGCGCTCGATCGTCTTCGGCGATCCGGCACGCGCACTCATCAAGGCCAGTACGCACGCGGCGCTCGTGGTCGTGGGCTCGCGTGGCGCGGGCGCGCTCTCGGGCCTGCTGCTCGGTTCCGTGAGTGCGCACTGCGCCGAACGCGCCAAGTGCCCGGTCACCGTGGTCCACGAGCGCTGATGGTCGTCCACGGGCGCTGATCCCGCCCGCATCCGGGTGGGGCCGCCGTCATGACGGACACCGTCGGCGAGGAGTGATTGCGGCCCTGAATCGCAGATGGCCTGCGCGCCATGGTTGCGCGGGGGGTGGGGGGTGCGGTTACCGTGCCCTCAACCTCAGGGAGTTGGTACTCGTGAAGGCCCTCGTTATCGGAGCGGGCGGAGTGGGTCGGGCGATCGCGAACATTGCGACGCGTCGCGCATTCATCACCGAACTCGTGTTGGCGGACCACGACTACCTGCGCGCCGAGCAGGCCATCCGTCGCATCGGCGACCCGCGCTTCCGCGCTGCCGAGGTGAATGCCGCGGAACTCGAGACCATCCGCGAACTCATCCGCGAGTGCCAGCCCGACGTCGTCATCAACGCCGTAGACCCGCGCTTCGTCATGCCCATCTTCCTGGCCTGCGAGATCGAGAACACCAACTACATGGACATGGCGATGTCGCTGTCGCGGCCTCATCCCCAGTACCCGTACACCGAGACCGGCGTGAAGTTGGGCGACGAGCAGTTCGCCCGCGACTGGAACTGGAGCGAGCGCAGGATCTGGGCGCTCGTCGGCATCGGCATCGAGCCCGGCCTGTCCGACGTCTTCGCCCGCTATGCCTCCGACGAGTTGTTCTCCCGCATCGACCAGCTCACCGTCTACGACGGCTCCAACCTCACGGTCGCGGGCTACGAGTTCGCGCCCTCGTTCTCCATCTGGACGACCATCGAGGAGTGCCTGAACCCGCCCCTCGTGTGGGAGGACGGGCGCGGCTGGTACACCACGGAGCCCTTCAGCGAGCCCGAGGTGTTCGACTTCCCCGAGGGCATCGGGCCGGTGGAGTGCGTGAACGTGGAGCACGAGGAGGTCGTGCTCATCCCCCAGAAGGTGGATGCGCGCAAAGTCAACTTCAAGTATGGCCTGGGCGAGGAGTTCATCAGCATCCTCAAGACCATCCACCTGCTGGGGATGGACCGCAAGGAGAACGTGAACGTCATGGGCGTGCAGGTGGCACCACGCGACATCCTGGCCGCTTCACTCCCCGATCCGGCCACCCTGGGCGAGCGCATGAAGGGCAAGACCTGCGCCGGCACCTACGTCGAGGGCCTGGACAAGCAGGGCCGCCCCAAGGCCGTGTACGTGTACCACGTCGTCGACAACGAGTGGTCGATGGCGGAGTACGGGGACCAGGCCGTGGTGTGGCAGACCGCGCTCAATCCGGTCATCGCCATGGAGCTCATCCATGACGGGGTGTGGCAGCCGGACGGCGTCAACGGCCCGGAGTGGTTCGAGCCCAAGCCCTTCCTCGACAAGCTCATGGAGTACGGCTCGCCCTGGGGCATCCGCGAGGAGGACCCCGGCGACGTCGTCGCCTGACGCGGATCGCGTGCGATTTCCTGCTTACCCCACCCAAGTGGCGCCACCTGACCTGGTTGAGTTGGGCAAATGGCGCCATTTGCTTGGGGTATGCGCAGGGGAGGATCCAGTCAGGGTCTGATTAGCCGGCGCAGTTGGGTGACGAGCGCGCCCGCCAGACCCTGGAATCGTGCCAGCGACATTGCTGTCCATGCGGGTCCGGGAAGCAGGACACGACCGCTTCGGTACAGGTGCTCCGTGGGGATGCGCTTCAGACTGATCGCACGCGAGGCCATCGGGTGCGTGGCGAACGGAAGCAGGATCCCGTAAAGGCGTGCCGCACCCGCAAAGGACGTGCAGATGCGCCCTTCTGCCACGGCGTGCGAGATGCGCAGGCCGTCGACGCCCGAATCCCCCGCTGGTGCGAACAGCCCATGGCCGATGCGGCGCACCAGCCCGCGCTCCGCCCACCCGCGCACGACCGCGCGTGAGACACCGAGGTCACGCGCCTCGGCGAGCGTGAACGGACGCGAGAAGGGCACACTGCGGGACATGCGCGCATTCCAGTCGCCGCCAGCGGTGGATGACCCGTTGTCCACAGGAGGACGGTTGCCCCAACCCCGACGACGCCTGGCTCGCCTGGAGCCACAAGTGCTTACCCCACCCAAGCGGCGCCAGTAGGCACGGTTGAGTGGGGCAAGTGGCGCCAGTTGGATTGGGTAAGCCGTTGCAGTCGCGCGCGAGTGGCAGATCCTGCCTGCGACTGCCCTACTTGGCGCGCAGGATGCGGGTGATGACGCCGCTCACGATGCTCACGATGAAGGCGCCGGCCATGGCCCACCAGAAGCCGTCGATGGTGAGCGAGTCACTCCAGTGGTCGGTGAGCAGGAACATCGCCGCGTTCACGAAGAACAGGCTGACGCCGAAGGTGAGGACAGTGCTCGGCATGGTGAGCAGGCGGATGAGGTTGCCGATGATGAGGTTCACCAACGAGAAGATGAGGGCGATGCCGAGGTAGGTGAACACATCCCCCGTGACATGGACACCCGGGAGGACGGCCGCCGCAACCCATACAGCTGCAGCCACTGCCACCAGGCGGATCAATGCACGAATCATGGGTACATCATGCCGCGGTCGTTGCCGCGCCCGGCAACCCTCGGGGCCGCGATTTGCGCCACCCGCCTAACCTCTGCACATGGAACTGCGCGCATTCCCCCGCCTGGGTCGCACGGCGTCGGTCATCGGATTGGGCTGCTGGCAGCTCGGCGCGGACTGGGGCGCGGTCGACGACCGCACCGCCATGGAGATCCTGCACGCCGCGGCCGACGCCGGCGTCACCTTCTTCGATACCGCTGACGTGTACGGCGACGGGCGCAGCGAGCGCTTCGTGGGCCGCCTGCTCAAGGAGCGCGCCGGCGAGGACCTCTTCGTCGCCACCAAGACCGGCCGCCGTGCCACCGCGCAGGTCGACGCCGAGTACAGCGAAGCCAACCTGCGGGCGTGGATCGGGCGCTCGCTCGAGAACCTCGGCGTGGAACGTCTCGACCTCGTGCAGTGGCACTGCCCGCCCACCGAGACCATCGCACGCGAATCCATGTACCAACTGTTCGACGCGCTCACGGCCGAGGGCGTCATCGCCGGCTACGGGGTGAGCGTCGAGACCGTCGAGCAGGCGCGCATGGCCATCGCGCACCCGCACCTCGCGAGCCTGCAGATCATCGCCAACGCCTTCCGCCTCAAGCCCTTCGAGACAGTCATCCCCGAGGCGGCCGCCGTCGGCGTCGGCGTCATCGTGCGGGTGCCCCTGGCCAGCGGCCTGCTCACGGCGAAGTTCAGGACGGAGACGCGGTTCGCTGCCGACGACCACCGCAACTACAACCGCAGCGGTGAGGCCTTCGATGTCGGAGAGACCTTCGCTGGCGTGCCCTACGAGATCGGCGTTGCTGCTGCTCAGGAATTGGCCACGTGCGCGCCCGCCGACCAGACGCCGGCGCAGGCCGCCTTGCGCTGGCTCATCGACCAGTCCGGTGTGAGCACGGTGATCCCGGGCGCCAGTTCCGTGGCCCAGGCGCAGGCGAACGCCGCCGTCGCCGGCCTGCCGCATTCGGCGAAGGCCTACGACGCCGCCGTGCACCGCATCTACGCCACCGACATCCGCGCGCACGTCCACCACCGCTGGTAGCCACACCCCGTCCCACTCGCCGCCTCCCGTCGCGCACGGGGCACAGCCCGTGCATCCGCAGCGGATATACGCCTCTTCGACGTGCCAGCGACGGCAGTGTCGTCGAGGGGACCCGGGCGCGGATCTACGCTGAAGCGTGATTCGCGAAGAGGATGAAGCCCGCTCTGCCATCGCCCGGGTGCGGGCGACCCGCACCGACGGCACCGAGTTCGTCGACAGTGTCGTCGTCGAGGAGCCGCTGCAGATCCGCCTCCGACGCGGCAGCGGACCGGACGAGGCCCTGGCCGTCACCATGCGCACCCCCGGCAACGACCTCGAGCTCGCCACCGGCTTCCTGCTCGCCGAGGGGGTGGTGACGTCTCCCGACCAGTTGCGCGAGGTCATCGTCTGCGGCGACCGCACCATGACGCCACGGCAGCGCGCCAACACCGTCGTCGCCACGGTCGACGAGACCGCCGTCACCCCTGACCGCCTGCTCGACCGGCGCTTCACCATGTCCTCCGCCTGCGGGGTCTGCGGCACCACCCAACTCGACGACCTGCGCAGCCGGGGCGTCCGGGATGTGGCCCCGACGCCGCACGACCTGCCCACACTGGCCCGACTCACCGACGAGTTGAGCAAGCGCCAGAAGGTCTTCTCCAAGACCGGAGGGCTGCATGCCGCCCTGCTCGTGGCGCCGGATCTCACCGTCCGCTGGGTGCGCGAGGACGTCGGCCGCCACAACGCCGTCGACAAGGTCATCGGCGCCGCGCTCATGGCGGGTGCCCTGCCCCTGGCCGGCTGGACCCTCGTCTGCTCGGGACGCCTGGGCTACGAGATCGTGCAGAAGGCCGTGGTCGCGGGCATCTCCGCCATCTCCGCCGTGTCGGCACCCACCTAGCTGGCCGTCGACACGGCCCACGAGTTCGGGCTCACGGTGGTGGCCTTCGCCCGCAACGGCAGCGGCAACCGCTACTAGCGAGGGTCAGGGGCCGGCAGCGGCGCCGTCAGCACCGGCTTCCCCTGCATGAGCGGCAGCCGCCTTTCGGCGCCCCAACGCACCACAACGTGGAACGGTTGTTCCCGTTCGGCGCCCGCTCCGGCCACTCGGCGGCGTCGCATATACAACTGATATATCTCAACTTACGCTCCCCCTCGTGGCCATCCCGCTGCTCCAACCGAGTGCCGAGTTCGCGACGTCGCAGAGCGACCGCGCCTACTTCGCGATCCGCGCCATGATCGTGCGAGCCGAGCTGGCACCGGGGGCGCTGCTGAGCGAGGCCGACCTCATGGAGCAGTTGGGGCTGGGCCGCACACCCATCCGCGAGGCCCTGCGCACGCTGGCCAACGAGAACCTGGTCGATGTCTACCCCCGCCGCGGCATGTTCGTCGCCGGCATCGACACCCGCGACCTGGTCGCGCTCGGCGAGGTGCGCAGCGAGCTCGAGGGCTTCGCCGCCCGCCTGGCCGCCCAGCGCTCCAACGCCGACGATCGCACCACCACCGAGCAGCTGCTCGCCGAGCTCGCCGAGCTCGGCCCCTCCCCGGCCCCCTCCGCGCTGCTCGAGGTCGACCAGCGCATGCACCTCCACGTCTACCGCTGCGCGCACAACGCCTTCCTCGAGCGCACGCTCGACCAGTACCTCGTGCACGCGGTGCGCATCTGGGCCCTGGCCCTGCACAACATCCCCAATCTGGAGCTCGCAGTGCTCGAACACCGTGACCTCCTCACCGCCGTGCGCGATGGCGATGCCGAACTCGCGGCGCAACTCATGTTCAAGCACGTCGATGGATTCGAGTCCTCGATCCGCAAGACCCTGTAGCACCAGCCCAACACCTAAGGAACCGCAGAAAGGGAAGCAATGAGCTCGCTGCCTGAAAAGGCCAAGTGCGTAGTGATCGGTGCCGGCATCGTCGGCAACAGCCTCGTCTACCACCTGGCAAAACTCGGATGGACCGACATCGTCCAGATCGACAAGGGCCCGCTGCCGAACCCCGGCGGTTCGACCGGCCACGCCTCCAACTTCATCTTCCCCGTTGACCACAACAAGGAGATGGCACTCCTCACGCTCGACTCGCAGAACCAGTACATCGAGCTGGGCGTCAACACGACGTGCGGTGCGATGGAGGTCGCGCGCACCGATGCCCGCCTGCAGGAGTTCAAGCGTCGCATCACCTCCTCCAAGGCGTGGGGCGGCATGGAGTCCGTGCTGCTGACGCCGGAGCAGGCCGTCGAGCTCGTCCCCTACATGGACAAGGACGTCATCACCGGCGCCTTCTACACGCCGACGGGCTCCGTCGTCGACTCCCTGCGCGCCGGCACCATCATGCGTGAGCGCGCACAGGAGATGGGCGCGCTGCAGTCCTTCGCCAACACCGAGGTGCTCGACATGGTCGTCGAGAACGGCCACATCAAGGCCGTCGTCACCGACCAGGGCACCATCGAGGCGGAGTACGTCGTCATCGCCACCGGCCTCTGGGGCCCCAAGCTCGCGAAGATGGCCGGCGCCGAGATCCCGCTCACGCCCACCGTCCACCAGATGAAGGACGTCGGCCCGGTGCCGCGCTTCGCTGACTCCAAGGGCGACATCGAGTACCCGATCGTGCGCGACATGGACACCTTCATGTACGAGCGCCAGCACGGCAGCGGCCTGGAGATCGGCTCCTACGCGCACCGCCCGATCCTCTACGAACCCGACGACGTCCCGAGCAACGCCCAGGCCGCGCTCACTCCCACCGAGTTCCCCTTCACGCAGAGCGACTTCGACCTGCAGGACGAGCACGCGCTCGAACTGATGCCGGAGATCGTGGGCGACGAGAACGTGCGCCAGAAGTACGCCATCAACGGCCTGCTCTCCTACACCCCCGACGGCATGCCGATCCTGGGCGAAACCCCGGAGGTCAAGGGCCTGTGGTCCGCGTCCGCCGTCTGGATCAAGGAAGGCCCGGCCACCGGCAGGGCCGTCGCGCAGCTCATGACGCGCGGCTGGTCGGACATCGACGTGTCCGCATCGAACATCGCCCGCTTCTACGAGCACCAGAAGTCGCGCAAGCACGTGAAGGATCGCGTCTCGGAGTCCTTCATCAAGACGTACGGGATCGTGCACCCCAACGAGCAGTACCTGAGCAACCGCAACGTCCGCCTCTCGCCGTACTACCGCCGCGAGCAGGAGCTCGGCGCCGTGTTCTACGAGACCGTGGGCTGGGAGCGCCCGTGGTGGTACGAGAGCAACGCGCACCTCGTCGAGAAGTTCGGCGACGCCGTCATGCCGCGCACTGCCGAGTGGGAGAGCCGCTGGTGGTCACCGATCATCAACGCCGAGCACCTGCAGATGCGTGAGACCGCGGGCGTCATCGACCTCACCGCGTTCTGCATCTTCGACGTGGTCGGCCCCAAGGCCCTCGACGTCGTGCAGGCGGCCTGCGTGCGCCAGATGGACGTGGCCGTCGGTCGCGTCGTCTACACGCCGGTGCTCGCGGAGAACGGCGGTTACATCTCCGACCTCACCGTGATGCGCCTGGGCTGG
>DAHWFQ010000236.1:0-3446 GCA_027324895.1 Actinomycetota bacterium
CTCGACGCCGGTGCACGAACCGGCGGTCGAGTGGTCGCGCACCACGGCGAGCTTGGGCCGCTCGCCCACTGACCTCCGTGCGGGCGATCGCCTGCGGTTCGGCAACACCACGGTGCGTGTGCTGTGGCCCGTGCCTGACCAGCTCGATGGGACGCCGAACAATGGCAGCCTGGTGCTCGACGTGGAACGAGGCGGTGTCCACGCGCTGTTGACGGGTGATGCGGATGCTGCGGCCCAGGCAGCGCTTATGCTGCCGGTGAGCGGATACGCCGTGCTCAAGGTCCCGCATCACGGTTCGCGATTCCAGGACCCGACCTTCGTCGCCCGGGTGCGTCCGCTCATGGCGGCCATCTCCGTGGGAGCGAACAACGACTACGGCCACCCGGCGGCGGCGACCGTCGCGGGCCTGCGAGCGCGCGGCGTGCGGGTGCTCAGGACCGACACAGCGGGCTCCATCGCATTCGCGGTGCAGGGGGACCGACTCATGGTCAGCACCCTGTCGGGGTGACATGGCAGGCTAGGGAGGTGAAGACCTTCCTCGTATCCGGCGCCGAGACCTTCCTCGCCGAGCGAGCCTGTTCGCGCATCGTGAGCGCGGCGCGGGCTGCCGACGCCTCGGCGGAGCGCTCGGAGATCGTCGCAGCGAGTGACACTGCCGTCAGTGACCTGTCCACGGCCTGCGGCCCCACCCTGTTCGGCGACGGGGCGATCGTGCTCGTCGACGGCATCGAGGATGCGGCGGAGGATCTCCAAGCACTCGTCCTCGCGCTCATCGCGGAATCGCCTGATCACGTCACCTTGGTGCTCGTGCACGGCGGCGGCGTGAAGGCCCGTGGGTTCATCGACAAGTGCCGGAAACTCGTCGACGAGGTGATCACGGTGGAGAAGCCGAAGGGACGTGGCGTCGACGAGTTCATTGCGGCCGAGTTCAGCCGCCATCGCCGCAAGGCCACGGCGAGCGCGGTCTCCGCGCTGCGCAACGCGGTGGGCGACGACGCCCGGGCCCTCGCCTCGGCGGTGAGCCAGTTGGCGGCCGACGTCGAGGCGGAGCCGATCGATGCCGTGGATGTGGAGCAGTACCACGCGGGCGTCGCCGGCGCCTCGGCATTCGCGATCAGCGACGCGGTGTGGGAGGGCCGTGCCGTGCCGGCGCTCATCGCCTTGCGGTGGGCCCTTGATGCCGATCCCGCATTCGGTCCGGCGGTCGTCGCCTCGGCTGCCGGCGCCTTGCGCTCCCTGGTGCGCCTGGCCGGCGCACCGCCCGGCTTGTCCGATGCCGACCTCGCCCGGGAGATCGGTGCCCAGCCCTGGAAGCTGCGGACCCTGAGGGAGCAGCTGCGACGATGGAAGCCCGGCGCACTGGCGGATGCTGCCGTCATGCTGGCGACCCTGGATGCCCAGATGAAGGGTGGCGATGGCGTGGGCCTCGATCCGGTGCAGAAGCAGGTCGTGCTGGAGACCTCCCTCCTGCGCATCGCCCGCTCCAGATAAGCGCCCGCCAGCGCACCAAGGATCGGCCATTCGACCCCTCGCCGTGTGCTGGATATCACCCGCAAATCGCACTTCATTGACCCTTCAACGACAGATCTCAACCGCACATCTTCTAAACTGGACTACATGAAACGACGCACATTCGACCTCCTCATCTCCATCACCGGCTTCGTACTCGCCGGCGTCCTCCTCCTTGCCGGTGGCCTGCTCCAGTGGGGTGCCGGCTTCGCGAGCGGCACCGTCCACGACCAGCTGGTCGCCCAGCAGATCTCCTTCCCGCCGGCCGCAGCCATGGCCGACGAGTGCCTGAAGCCGCTCTCCAGCTGGGCCGGCAAGACCGTCGACAACGCGGGTGCGGCCCAGGCCTACGCCGCCATGATCAACTGCCACATGCAGACGGCCTTCGCGGGGATGAGCCTGCCCAAGCAATCGACCTACGCCTCGCTGAGCACCGCGCTGCGCAGCACTGACGCCGCAAGCGCCGAGGGCAAGACGTTGTCGAGTGCCGTCGATCTGGCCTTCAAGGGTGAGTCGCTGCGCAGCATCCTGCTCACCGCCTACGCATTCGGCACCATCGGCGCCGTCGCCGCTGTCGCCGCCTACGTGGCCTACGGCCTGGGCATCGTGCTGCTGATCCTCGCCATCCTCGGCATCATGAACCGCAAGCGCACGCCGGAGCACGTCACGCTCTAGTCGCGATCGCATCGCCGAGGGCCCCGCATTCGCGGGGCCCTCTTGCGTTCCGGTCGGTGTCGCGCCGAAGTCGGGACGTGCGCTACTGGATGATCCACAGCACGGGCGGCAGCGTCATGAGCGCGACGCTTGCGAACAGCAGACCCCGGCCCCAGGGCCCGCTGCGCAGGTCCCCCATCACCGAGCGACGGCTCACGAGGATGCCGATGAGCAGCAACAGGATCGGTGCGGCCA
The DNA here is from genome assembly GCA_027324895.1 of Actinomycetota bacterium. GTDB lineage: Bacteria > Actinomycetota > Actinomycetes > S36-B12 > UBA5976 > JAKALQ01. Next base: position 2,419 of record DAHWFQ010000236.1, read on the forward strand.
GCCCATTCGTGAGGGCCGCGATGAAGAGCGCGTGCATGGGATTGACCTTGAGTAGGTTCAAAGCGAACGCCACCACCATGGAAAGCACGATCACGCCGTAGAAGGCCTTGGCGCGACTGGGTCGGCGCTCCAGGCTCTCGGGCCAGTCCATGAGTTCCGCCACCGCATACGCGGAAGCCCCGGCCAACACGGGCACCGCGAGCAGACCGAGGCCGAGGATGCCGAGCGCGAACAGCAGCCCGGCCGCCGGACCGGCGAGCGGGCGCAAGGCGGCCGCCGCGTCCTCCGCTGACATCACATCGAGGATGCCGGCGTTGTGCAATTCCGTTCCCGTGGTGACCATGATCGAGAACATGATGACGACTCCGCTCAGCATGCCTGCAGCCACGTCGATGCGCATCGCCCGCAGGTGCACGGGCGAGATATCCGCGACCCCCTGCTGCATCTCCTCCACCTCCTCTGCCGCCTGCCAGACGAACAGGTAGGGCGAGATGGTGGTGCCCGCCAACGCGATGCATGCCGCGAAGCTGGCCCGGTCCCACTCCACATGTGGCCACACGGCGTGGTGGAGGACGTCGGCCCAGTCGACGTGGATGGTGAGGAGCACCGCCACGTACGCGAGCAGCGACAGGCAGAGCCATCGCAGGACCCGGGCGTAGCGGTGGTACGGCACCATGATCTCGGAGACCGCGATGGCGGAGGTGAACAGCACGACGCCCACCAACTGCGGCATCGGCAGGATGAGCTGGAGGGCGGCACCCATCGATGCCAGGTCGGCGGCGATGTTCACGGTGTTGGCCACGACCACGAGCAGCACAGCCAGGACGACGATGGGCTTGGGGAAGTTGCGCTTGATGATGCGGGCGAGGCCCGCGCGGTTGGCGAGTGCGAGGCGGGCGCAGGCCTCCTGCACCACGATCGCGAAGGGGAGCAGCAGTGGAGCAGTCCAGAGCAGGCCGTAGCCGGTGCTCGCCCCCACCTGGGCGTAGGTGCCGATGCCGGAGGGATCGTCGTCGGCCGCACCGGTG
>DAHWFQ010000238.1:0-20033 GCA_027324895.1 Actinomycetota bacterium
GGCCGGCGCCGGGCGGGGCGGCACGGCAGCGGGCGTGGGGGCAGCGGGCCGCGGTGCGGGGGTCGGCGGAGCCTCGACGACAGGCGCGACAGCCACCTGCGGCGCCTCGGCCTTCTTGGCGGGGGCCTTCTTGGCCGGCGCCTCGGCGACGGCCGCCGGGGCCGGGACGGCCTCACGGAGTTTGCGGGCGGCAGGTGCTTCGATCGTCGACGATGCCGACTTCACGAACTCCCCCAGCTCTTGGAGCTTGGTTACCGCTTCCTTGCTGGTGATACCGAGCTCTTTGGCGAGCTCGTGAACCCTGAGCTTTGACACAGTTCCTCTTCGCGTCTTGTGCTCAGGGCCGGGATTGGCCTAGAGCACTGGTGGGAGCACGCTCATCGCGTGCTCATTTGGTACTCATCGGGTCTTCATCCCGTCACGCTCCCGCGTGTTGAGTGGTGGACATGGACAACCGCAACTCCCCCAGCCCGACCGGGGGCCCCTCGAAGCGGAGCGCGCGCTGGAAGGCGCGGCGCGATTCCGCCTTGGCAAGGCACCCGAGGTCGCGATGCACGTAGGCGCCGCGACCCTCGAGCCGCGCCATGGGGTCGCCGGTGAGTACACCGTCGACGCGGACAACGCGGAGGAGTTGCGATTTCGCAGCCGTCCCACGACACCCCACGCAGGTGCGTACGGGTTGCGAGGGGACTTCTGCAGTGGTCGATTCTATCGTGCTCACGACCCTGCTTCGGACGAGGCGGCATCCGACCGGATGTCGATCTTCCAACCGGTCAGTCGGGCGGCCAGCCGGGCGTTCTGGCCCTCCTTGCCGATGGCGAGCGACAACTGGTAGTCCGGCACCACGACCTTGGCCTGACGGGCCTCGCGGTCGACGATGTCCACGCTCACGACCCGGGCCGGGCTGAGGGCCGCGGCGATGTACTCGGCAGGATCGTCGGACCAGTCGACGATGTCGATCTTCTCCCCATGGAGCTCGTTCACGACATTGCGGACGCGAGCACCCATGGGACCGATGCAACTGCCCTTGGCGGCCACGCCCTGTTTGTGGGACACCACCGACATCTTCGTGCGGTGGCCGGCCTCGCGGGCGATCCCCATGATCTCCACCGTGCCGTCCGCGATCTCCGGCACCTCCAGCCGGAACAGCGCCTTCACCAGGTTCGGGTGCGAGCGGCTGAGTTGCACGGACGCGCCGCGGGCCCCCATCTTCGACAGCACCACGATGACCTTGATGCGCATGCCGTGCGCGTAGGTCTCCCCCGGTACCTGCTCGCCCGGCGGGATGACGCCCTCGACCTTGCCGAGGTTGACGTGCACCATCTTGGGGTCGGACGCCTGTTGGACGACACCGCTCACGATGTCACCCTCCTTGGCGGCGAACTCGTTGTGCGTCACCAGCTCGTTGGCATCCTTCAGGCGCTGCATGAGCATCGAGCGCGCTGTGGTGGCAGCGATGCGACCGAAATCCTTTGGCGTGTCATCGAATTCGCCGATGCGCGCGCCATCCTCGTCGAACTCGTACCGCCACACCGTCACGTGCCCGGACCGGCGGTCGAGCTCGACCCGGCCGTACGCGTCCTCGCCGTGTGCCTTGTGGTACGCGGACCACAGCGCCTCCTCGATGGACACCATCAACGACTCGATGGCGATGCCCCGCTCACTGGCGACGGCGCGCAGGGCGCTCATATCAATGTCCATGTCACTGCTCCTCGTCGTCCGCGATCGGTTCGAGATCCTCGTCCCTGACCACGCGATTGAACTCGACCTGCACGATCGCCTTGCTGATCTGTGCGGTGTTGCGGGTGCGCGTGGCACCCTTGAAGTTGAACACCACGTCCCCGCTGTCCTCGTGGAACTCGAGGATGCGACCGGTGTCCTCGCGGCCGTCGGCGAACTGCACCTTCACCATGCGACCCACAGCGCGCCGCCAGTGCCGCGGGAGCGACAGTGGCCGCTCCACGCCGGGGCTCGTCACCTCCAGCGTCCAGTCCGCTTCGCCCAGGGCATGGGCGTCTTCGATGGCTGCACCCACCGCACGTGATACGTCGGCCACCTGATCCAGGTTGAGCCCGTTGTCGCCGTCCACGATGATCTTCAAGAGCTTCCGTCGGCCGACGTTGCTGATGCGCACGCCCTCCAGATCGAGGTCAAGGGATGACACCACGGGTTCCACCAGCGCGGTGATTGCGGATACGTCGGACATCCGATCTCCCTATCCTGTTGTGGCCGTGCGGTTGTGGGCGCCGTGCGCCGATGCCGCGAACGGTAGCCGAAACTGCCGGGTGGCGCCTACCGCGCGAGTGCGGCCCCTGCCCGCCGTCGGCTTGTGGCAGCGCGGGTCAGAGCAGTGACCACCCGAGCTTGAGCAGCAGGGCACCCGTGCTGCACAGGAACACGATGCGCACGAAGGCGGAGCCGCGAGCGATGGCCATGCGCGCGCCCAGCCCTCCCCCGAGTGCATTGGCGGCACCCATGGACAGGCCCAGCCAGACCAGGATGTGCCCGGTGGCGACGAACACCATGATCGAGGCCAGGTTCGTCGACCAGTTGGCCAACTTGGCTGCGACGGATGCGCCGAGGAAGCTCAGCCCCACGAACGACACGAACCCGATGAGCAGGAACGAGCCGGTACCGGGTCCGATGAGGCCGTCGTAGAAGCCGACCACCCCGGCGATCATCAGGGCGTTGGCGTGGTGCGCGGCCGCGAACACCTCGCGATCGAGCACCGGCCTCCGCAGGATCGTGAACAGCCAGACGCCCGCCAGCACGACGACGATCGCCGGGCGCAGGAACTCCGTGGACACGCGAGTCGCCGTGAAGGTCCCCATGCCCGCGCTCACGAACGCCACCGCCATGATGCGCCGCGCGAGGCGCCAATCCGGCTGGTGCGCCTTCGTGTAGGTGCGGACGGCGACCGAGGTCCCGATGATGCTGGACGTCTTGTTGGTGCCCATCGCGGTGAGCGTCGCCGCGTGCGGGAAGACCAGCAGCAGCGCAGGCAACTGGACCAACCCGCCGCCGCCGGCGACCGCGTCGATCCAACCCGCGCAGAACGCCGCCACCAGCAGCAAGGCGATGGCCGTCGCTGAGAACTCAATCACGACGGGCGCCATGTCCAGCCGCGCGCCGAAGCAGCGGCAAGGCGTACAACCCGCGCGTTAGCAGCGGACGCACGCCTCCTCGCTGCTGCGCTGCGGTCACGAGCGACAGGTGGCGATGATGTGCGCCGCGGCCTCGGCCGTCGCGACGTCTGCGCGTTCGCCCGTGCGGCGGTCCTTCACCTCGATGATGCCGTTGGCGAGGTTCTTGCCGACGACGACGATCGTCGGCACGCCGATGAGCTCGGCATCGTTGAACTTCACGCCGGGCGAGGCCTGGCGGCGGTCATCGAAGAGCACACGCAGGCCCGCGGCCTCGAGTTCGCCAGCGAGCGACTCCGCCCTCTCCCACACGGCTTCGTCCTTGCCCGTGGCGACCAGGTGCACATCCGCGGGCGCGATCTCACGGGGCCAGCACAGGCCCTTCTCGTCGAAGTGCTGCTCGGCGATGGCCGCGACCAGCCGGGTGACGCCGATCCCGTACGACCCCATGGTGACGACCTGGCTCCTGCCGTGCTCGTCCAGCACGGTGAGGTCCAGCGCCTTGGCGTACTTGCGGCCGAGCTGGAAGATGTGGCCGATCTCGATGCCGCGCGCCTGGTGCAGCGTGGCACCGCAGTTCGGACAGCCATCGCCATCCTTGATCTCCGCGCTCTCGATGGAGCCGTCCGCGGTGAAGTCACGTCCGGCCACCAGGTCGTAGACGTGGCTCCCGCTCACGTCCGCGCCGGTGATCCAGCGCGTGCCCTCCACCACCCGGGGATCGAGCAGGTACCGAACCCCCGCCGGCTTGTCCTCCCCCAGTGCACCGGGCCCGATGTAGCCCTTGGCCAACGTGGGACGGGCGACGAAGTCCGACTCATCGAAGGGCTCGGGGATGCCCGGGCTCAGTACGGCCTCGAGGCGCTTCATGTCCACCTCGCGGTCCCCGGGTAGGCCGACCGCCAATGCCCACTGCCTGCCGTCCGGTTCCGTGACCTTGAAGACGATGTTCTTCAGCGTGTCCGCCGCCGTCCATGCGCGATCCGCGCGCGGGAAGCGGGCATTCGAGAGGTCCACCAGGGTCTCGATGGTCGGCGTGTCAGGCGTGAGTTCCGCGTGTGCGGCGGGCACGTCTGCGTAGGGCAGCGCGGCCGGCACGGGCGTGACGACTGCCTCGACATTGGCCGCGTAGCCGCAGGACGCACACTGCACGAAGGTGTCCTCACCATGCTCCGACATGGCGAGGAACTCCTCGGATGCGGAACCGCCCATGGCGCCGGACATGGCCGAGACGATGACGTACTCCAGTCCCATGCGATCGAAGGTGGAGATGTAGGCGTCACGGTGTTGCGCGTACGACTGCTGCAGGCCGGCGTCGTCGATGTCGAAGGAGTAGGAGTCCTTCATGACGAACTCGCGGCCGCGCAGGACACCGGCGCGCGGCCTTGCCTCATCGCGGTACTTGATCTGGATCTGGTAGATGTGCAGGGGCAGGTCCTTGTAGGACGAGTACTCGCCCTTCACCATGAGCGTGAACATCTCCTCATGGGTGGGCCCGAGCAGCATGTCGTTGCCCTTGCGGTCCTTGCGGCGGAAGAGGTTGGGGCCGTACTCGGTCCAGCGATTGGTCTTCTCGTAGGGCTCACGGGGCAGGATGCCCGGGAAGTGCACCTCCTGGAAGCCCGCGGCGTCCATCTCCTCGCGCACGATCCGCTCCACGTTGCGGTACACGGCGTAGCCGAGGGGCAGCCAGGAGAAGATGCCGGGCGCCACCCGGCGCACCAGGCCCGCGCGGGTCAGCAACTTGTCGCTCGGCACCACGGCGTCCGCCGGATCCTCGCGCAGGGTGCGCAGGAACAGTGTCGACATTCGCAGCATGGTGACTCCCTCGGCCGATCAATCCCCACAGGGTAGTCGGGCGCGAACGCGCCACCAGCGCAGCCGCAGGTGCTGGCCGGCACCTAGAAGAACACGGTGGCGAAGGTGTCCACGTACTCGAACCCCACGCGCTCATAGGCGCGACGCGCGGCCGTATTGAAGTCGTTGACGTAGAGCTCCACTGCGGGGGCGATCTCGCGCAGGGCGGTGGCGGCGACGGCTGCCAACGCCGGCGCCGCCAGGCCCCGCCCGCGCAGTTCCGGGTTCACCCACACCCCCTGCAGTTGGCAGGCCGCGGAGGAGATGGCGCCGACCTCCGTCTTGAACACGACGACGCCGTCATCGACGCGCACGAAGGACCTCCCGGACGTGATGGTGTCCCGGATGCGGCTGCGATAGGCGGTCTCCATGCCGCGCGAGACCGGGGACACCCCCACCTCGGCGGTGAACATCTCCACACAGCAGGGGAAGAGCAGATCGAAGTCCTCCTCGGTCCCCCGCCGTACGCGGGGGTCGGCGGGCACGCGCGCGTCAGTCGTGAGCACCATGAGCGGCTGCGCCGGACGGGTGTCGCGGGCGGGTCCCCAACGCCCGTCGAGCGCCTGCCAGAGGAGGGCCACGTCTTCGCGTCGACCGACGATCGATGCGGAGCGTCGGCCCGCTTGGGCGAGGTGGAGTGCCAGTGCCGCCGCCGTGCCGGTGTTCAGCGCGGACGGCACGCAGTTCGCGCCGACGGTGGCAATGGCGCGCAGGTCCGCGTCCTCGAACACGCCCACCAGTTCCCCGACCGAGCCCCGTTCGAGCATGGAGGCCAGGAAGCAGTTCGCGTAGGGCCGCACCTGCACGAGCGAACGCGCAGCCGCAATGTCCGCCTGGAGCAGCGGCCGCGTCCTCACCTCGATCAGGAGACGGAGACGGTGGGTTCGCCCTCGCTGTCGGCGAACTCGGCGAGCTCGGCCAACTTCATGGCCTCCTCGATGAGCGTCTCGACGATCTGCGATTCAGGCACGGTCTTGATGACCTCACCCTTGACGAAGATCTGGCCCTTGCCGTTGCCGGATGCGACGCCCAGGTCCGCCTCCCGAGCCTCGCCGGGGCCGTTCACAACACAGCCCATGACGGCGACGCGCAGCGGGATCTCCATGCCCTTGAGGCCGGCGGTGACTTCCTCGGCAAGCTTGTACACGTCCACCTGGGCCCGTCCGCATGATGGGCAGGACACGATCTCCAGCCGGCGCGGGCGCAGGTTCAGCGACTCCAGGATCTGCAGGCCGACCTTGACCTCCTCGACCGGCGGTGCCGACAGCGAAACCCGAATGGTGTCCCCGATGCCCCGGGACAGCAGCGCGCCGAAGGCAACGCCCGATTTCACGGTGCCCTGGAAGGCCGGACCGGCCTCGGTGACGCCGAGGTGAAGGGGGTAGTCGCACTGCTCGCTGAGCAGTTCGTACGCGCGCACCATGACCACGGGATCGTGGTGCTTGACGGAGATCTTGAAGTCCCGGAAGTCGTGCTCCTCGAAGAGCGAAGCCTCCCAGAGCGCCGACTCGACGAGCGCCTCCGGCGTGGCCCTGCCGTACTTCTCGAGCAGGCGCTTGTCCAGGGAGCCTGCGTTCACCCAGATGCGGATGGGGCAGGCCGCCTCCTTGGCGGCACGCGCGATCTCCTTGATCTTGTCATCGAACTGCTTGATGTTGCCCGGGTTCACCCGCACCGCACCACAGCCGGCGTCGATGGCGGCGAACACGTACTTGGGCTGGAAGTGGATGTCGGCGATGACGGGGATCGGCGAGTGCCGCACGATCTCCGCCAGGGCGTCGGCGTCATCCTGGCTGGGACAGGCCACGCGCACGATCTGGCAGCCGGTGGCGGTGAGTTCCGCGATCTGCTGAAGGGTCGCGTTCACGTTCGCGGTGAGCGTGGTGGTCATCGATTGCACGGTGATCGGTGCGTCGCCCCCGACCTCGACCGGATTCGAGTGGTGGCGCAGGGTCAGCTTGCGCGTGGGGCGGCGAGGCGCGAGGACCGGCGCGGGGCCGGCTGGCATTCCGAGGGAAACCGACATGGGGCAAGTATCTCGCAGCGTGCGCGCTCAGCCAGCCGGGGCGCAGCGCCGCCCGCCGCCGATCAGCCGCCGAGGGTGATCGGCTTCACGATGTCCGCCCAGATGACGAGGGCGCCGACGCCGATGAGCAGGGCGGACATGGCGTAGGTGAGCGGCAGCAGCCGGGCGGTGTCCACCGGTCCGCGCCCACTGCGGCCGCGCAGGCGACGGACCCCATTGCGCACGGCCTCCCAAGCGGCCGCGGCGACCTGGCCCCCGTCGAGGGGCATCAGGGGCACCAGGTTGAACAGGAACAGGAACAGGTTGAGCGAGCCGATGAGCATGAGCAGGCTCACCACCTTGTCCAAGGGATCGGCCGTGGAGGCGGCGATCTCCCCACCGATGCGGGTGGCGCCGACAACCGAGACCGGTCCGTTGGGGTCACGTTGACCGCCGCTCACGAGGGTCCTGGCGAGCACCCAGATCTTCTCCGGGAAGGACGCCAGCGACCGGGCGGAGGCCGTGGTCATCGACCACATGATGCGCGGCACGATGCTCACCGGCAGGTGCTCGCGACGCCACTGCAGGAGCACGCCCATGACGGCCCGCTGGTACTTCTCGCCCGTGGCGACGCCGGAGGCGTCCAGCCGGTCCAGCGTGAGGATCTGGAAGTCGATGGGGATGGCCTTGCGAGCCCCGGCGGCGGTGCGCACGGTGACGGTTCCCGCAGCGCCCTTGGTGGCGGCAGAGGCGAGCGCAGCGTCGAGTGACTGCCAGTCGGAGACGGCGATGCCGTCGACGGCGACGATCGTCATGCCGGGCTGGAGCCCGGCCAACTCTGCGGCAGAGGGCCGACTGGAGCACTTGCCGTTCGCCAGCGCACTGCCGCTCGGGTTGGTACTGCTCACCATGCAGGGTGACACCGTGTCGATGGTCGTGGTGGCGGCCGGTAGCCCCACACCGACGAGCGCGGCACCGAACATGAGGGCCGCCAGCAGCAGGTTGGTCACCGGACCGCCGAGCATGATGACGGTGCGCTTGGCGATCGGCTGCTCATAGAAGGTGCGCCCGGCGTCGCTGGGCAGCACCTCGGACATCGATTCCTGACGGGCCTCCTCGGCCAGCCGCGCCAGTGCCCCGGTTCCCGACGTCCGGTTGGCTGGCGGGTACATGCCGACCATCCGGATGTAGCCGCCCACCGGGATGGCGCGCAGGGCGAAGCTCGTCTCCCCGAATCGGCGCGCGTACAGCGCAGGCCCGAACCCGATGGCGTAGTCACTCACGCGGACGCCGAAGCGCTTGGCAGGGATCAGGTGCCCGAACTCGTGCAGGGCGATGGAGACGGCAATGGCCGTGATCACGGCCACCATGCCGAGGATCTGCCAACCCATGTCCTGCTCCAGCCGATTCAGCGTGCGATGAGCGAGCGTGCATGGGCCCGTGCCCACGACTCCGCTGCGAGTACATCATGCACGGTGGCACCGACAGTCGGCACAAAGGCGGATCCGGGCTCGGTGAGCGTCCCGTCAAGATGGGCGGCAACCACCCGCTGCACGGTGTCGACGATGCCCGGGAACGCCAGTGTGCCTGCGTGGAAGGCGTCCACCGCGGTCTCGTTGGCGGCGTTGAACACGGCCGGGGCCGTGCCCCCTGTCTCTCCGACCATGCGGGCCACGCCGACGGCAGGGAACGCCACCTCGTCGAGCGGCTCGAAGCCCCAACTGGCGGCAGTCGTCCAGTCGCATGGCGGAGCGGCATCGCGGATGCGCGCGGGCCAGTTCAGGCCGAGGGCGATCGGGATGAGCATGCTCGGAGGCGAGGCCTGCACGATGGTGGAGCCGTCCCAGAACTCGACCATCGAGTGCACCACCGACTGCGGATGTACGACGACCTCGATGGAGCTGAAGGGGATGTCGAAGAGCAGGTGGGCCTCGATGACCTCGAGGCCCTTGTTCACCAGGGTGGCCGAGTTGGTGGTGACCACGCGACCCATGTTCCAGGTGGGGTGCGCAAGCGCCTGCTCGGGCGTCACTCCCTGCAAGCGCTGACCGTCCCAGCCGCGGAATGGTCCACCGCTGGCCGTGATCACGAGCCGACGCACCTCGTGCCGATTGCCGGCTCGCAGGCACTGCGCGATCGCCGAGTGCTCCGAGTCGACGGGCACGATCTGCCCGGGCATGGCCGCGGCCTTCACGATGGGGCCGCCGACGACCAGCGACTCCTTGTTCGCCAGCGCCAGCACGGAGCCCGAGCTCAGTGCCGCCAGAGTCGGCATCAGGCCAACGGAACCGGTGATGCCGTTGAGCACCACATCGGCCCCACGGTCGGCCAGGTGGGTCGCGGCCTCGGCGCCGGCGATGACCTCGATGCCTCCGAGGCGCAGCTCGCGAAAGACGTCCGCGGCGCGCTCGTCGCCGATGGCGACGCTGCGCACCCCGAACTCATCCGCCTGTTCCGCCAGGAGGCGCAGGTTCGAGCCCTGCGCGGAGAGACCGATGACGCGAAAGTGATCGCGGTTGCGTCGGATGATGTCGAGCGCCTGCGTGCCGATGGAGCCGGTGGATCCGAGGATGACGACGCTCCGGCTCATCGCCCAATCGTGCCACCAAACACCGGGTAGGCCGTTCGTCTTACGGCACGGACCTCAGTTTGGGGTGAGCGGGGGCGGTCGTAGCCTGCTCCCCATGACTCCTCGCATTGGCGGCCCTTCGCTGCCCCAGAAGCGGGAATTGGTCACTGCCATTCCCGGTCCGAAGTCCGTTGAACTCATGAAGCGTCGCCGCGCCGCGGTGAGCGCGGGTGTTGGTGGCACCATGCCGGTGTTCGCCGCCGCAGCAGGTGGAGGCGTCATCGTCGACATCGACGGCAATTCCTTCATCGACCTGGGGGCCGGCATCGCCGTCACCAACATCGGCAACGCGTCACCGCATGTCGTGAAGGCCGTGCAGGATCAGGTTGCCGCATTCACCCACACCTGCTTCACCGTCACGCCCTACGAGTCGTACGTGCAGGTGTGCGAGGAGCTCAACCGCCTGACGCCGGGCGACCACGAGAAGCGATCGGCCCTGTTCAACTCGGGTGCGGAGGCCATCGAGAACGCCGTGAAGATCGCCCGCGCGTTCACGCGCCGCCAGAAGATCGTGGTGTTCGAGCACGCGTACCACGGCCGCACCAACCTCACCATGGCATTGACCGCGAAGGACATGCCGTACAAGCACAACTTCGGGCCCTTCGCGTCCGAGGTGTACCGAGTGCCCATGTCGTACCCGTACCGCGACGGTGGCCGCTCGGGACTGGAGGCGGCCAAGGCCGCGATCCTGCGCATCGACAAGGAGTGCGGGGCGGACACCGTCGCCGCCATCCTCGTCGAACCCATCCTCGGCGAGGGTGGCTTCATCGTTCCTGCCGACGGCTTCCTGCCCGCCATCCTCGAGTACGCCAAGGCCAACGGCATCGTCTTCATCGCTGACGAGATCCAGACCGGCTTCGCGCGCACCGGCGCCTGGTTCGCCTGCAACCACGAGGGCATCGTCCCCGACCTCATCACGACCGCCAAGGGCATCGCAGGCGGCCTGCCGCTGTCCGCGGTCACCGGGCGGGCCGAGATCATGGACGGGGTGCACGCGGGGGGCCTTGGCGGCACCTACGGCGGCAATCCGATCGCCTGTGCCGCGGCGCTCGCCTCCATCCAGACCATGGAGGAGATGGATGCCGTGTCGATGTACAAGAACATCGAGGCCATCATGTGGTCGCGCCTCGAGGCCATGCAGCGCGATCACGCCACGATCGGCGACATCCGCGGCCGCGGAGGCATGATCGCCATCGAGTTCGTGAAGCCCGGATCCGATGAGCCGGATGCCGCGCGTTGCGGCAAGGTCGCCGCGCACTGCCACCAGAACGGCGTGCTCGTGCTCACCGCAGGCACGTACGGCAACGTCGTGCGCTTCCTCCCCCCGGCCTCCATCAGCGATGAACTGCTGCGCGAGGCACTCGACGTCCTCGAGCAGGCGCTCGTCGCCACTGCCTGAGCATCGCGCGTGAGCCCTCGCATCGACGGGGGCTCACGGCCGACGGGAAACTCCCAGCACGACCAAACCAGCCATATGCCGCAACAGCGGCCGCAACCAGAAGAGGATGGGCAATGAGCAAGTACGCAGTCATCGATCCTGCAACCGGGGTGGTCGTGCAGTCCTATCCGACCGCCACTGATGAGCAGGTTTGGGAAGCGTTGAGGACGGCAGATGCTGCGCAGAAGGAGTGGACCAAGCGCTCCATCGCGGAACGCGCTGCCGTCGTGCGACGCGTGGGCGCGATCCACACGGAACGCGCGGCTCAACTGGCCGCCGTCATGGTGCGCGAGATGGGCAAGCCGCTGGCCGAAGCCATCATGGAAGCGGAGTTCTCGGGCGCGATCTACGAGTACTACGCCGACCACGCCGAGGAGCTGCTGGCCGACAAGCCGATCGAGGTCGTGTGGGGCACCGGCACCGCTGTCATGCGCCCGTCGTCGATCGGCGTGATCCTCGGCATCATGCCCTGGAACTTCCCCGCCTACCAGGTCGCGCGCTTCGCGGGTCCGAACCTGGTGGCAGGCAACACGGTGCTGCTCAAGCACGCGTCGCAGTGCCCCGAGTCCGCGGCCTGGATCGAGGCGGCGTTCCGCGAGGCCGGTGCCCCGGTCGGTGCCTATGTGAACATGTACGCGACGGCCCAGCAGATCGCTGAACTCATCGCCGACCCCGCGCTTCGTGGCGTGTCGCTGACCGGCTCCGAACGTGCAGGTGCGGCAGTGGCGGAGGTGGCAGGGCGCAACCTCAAGAAGTGCGTGCTGGAGCTCGGTGGCTCGGACCCGTTCATTCTCCTGAGCACCGACGACCTCGACGCCGCCGTCGCTGCCGCGGTATCGGCGCGCGCCGACAACGTGGGACAGGCCTGCAACGCCGGCAAGCGCATGATCGTCATCGCGGACCTCTACGACGCCTTCCTCGAGAAGTTCACCGCGAAGATGATGGAGCGCGACGCCAGCAGCCCCCTGTCGTCCGAGTCCGCTGCCGCTGACCTCTCCAAGCAGGTCCAGCGGGCTGTCGCCGGAGGCGCAAGCCTGGTCCAGGCGGCGGAGCCCAAGGGGGCGTTCTTCCCGCCCGCGGTGCTCACCGGTCTCACGCCCGACAACGCCGTGTACTACGAGGAGCTGTTCGGCCCCGTGGCGCAGGTCTACCGGGCTGCCGATGAGGCGGACGCCATCCGCATCGCGAACGACACACCGTTCGGCCTGGGCTCGTACGTGTTCACGACGGACCCGGAGCAGGCGCAACGGGTGGCGAATGCGCTGGACACCGGCATGGTCTACGTCAACGGCGTCGGCATGGACGCGCCGGAACTCCCCTTCGGCGGCACCAAGCGCTCCGGCTTCGGCCGCGAACTGGGCACGCTGGGCATCGAGGAGTTCCTGAACAAGAAGCTCATCCGCATCAACGGCTGAACACAGCGCGCAGTCAGCGATCGAGCAGCGGGCGCGTCGGATCCCAAGCGGTTCCGGCGCGCTCGTCCTTTCTGCGCCGCGCGATGCCCGAGAGCACCTCGAGGCACACGCGATTCGCGAGCAGCACGGTGATGTCGGCATGGTCGTATCCGGGGGCCACCTCGACGATGTCCACGCCGAGCAGCGGCACTTCGTAGGCGATGCGACGCACCGCGTCGAGCAACTGACGAGACGTGAGCCCGCCCGGTTCCGGCGTTCCGGTTCCCGGGGCGTGACCGGGATCCACCACGTCGACGTCGACCGAAAGGAAGATGCCGTCACAGTCATCAAGCGCGATGTGGAGCGCCTCCGTGAGGCACTCGTCGAAACCACGCGCGGTGATCTCCGTCATCTCGTATGAGCGCATGCGCTGCTCGGCCATCCAGTCCAGCGTCTCGGGTTCCGGCCAGTAGCCGCGCAGCCCCAACTGCAGGAAGCGATCTCCACGTACCGCACCCGACTCGATGAGTTGGCGCATGGGGTGGCCGTGGCCGATCAGCGAGCCGAAGGTGATGGTGCCCGTGTCGGCGTGGGCATCGAAGTGGATGAGTCCGATGCGGCCCCAACCGTGCGCCCGGGCAACCCCGGTGGCGTCGGGCCAGGTGATCGTGTGGTCACCGCCGAGCACCAGGGGGATCGCCCCTGTGCGCGCCACGCGTTCGATGACGACCTCGAGCGCCGCGCACGCCGTGGCAGCGTCCCCGGAGAACATCTCGACGTCACCGCCGTCGACGACACGCAGGTCCCTGAGTCCGTCCACCCGCATGGCCAGCGACGGACGCGAGCCGTCGTGCGGCAGGTAGTCGGTGCCGCGAATGGCGCCGGGGCCGAAGCGGGCCCCCGCGCGGAACGAAGTTCCGCCGTCGAAGGGCGCACCCACGATCACGACTTCCGCATCGTCGAAGGTGGACGGGTCCTCGAGGTCGCATGGTGCGACGCCGAGGAAGGTGATGTCCGGACCGAACTGTGCGCCGTAGCGAGTCATGCGTTCACGCCTTCCTGCGCGCCTTGCCAACGACCTGGGCTGCGATCACGATGGCGAGTGAGCCGAAGAACATGATGGAGCCGATGACGTTGACCTGCGGCGGGATGCCGCGCTGCGCCGCCCCCCAAACGTACATGGGGAAGGTGACGACCGTGCCACTGTTGAAGTTGGTGATGATGTAGTCGTCGAACGACAGCGAGAACGAGAGCAGCGCCGCTGCGGCGATCCCCGGCGCCACCAGCGGCAGGGTGACGTAGCGGAAGGTGGCGCGCTCGTTGGCGTAGAGGTCGGCCGCAGCCTCCTCGAGCCGCGGGTCCATGCCCTGCAACCGTGACTTCACCGTGACCACGACGAACGAGATGCAGAACATCACATGGGCGATGGCGATGGTGACGACACCGAGCGGCAGGCCCATGTTGAGGAAGAGCGCGAGCAGCGAGGCGCCGAGCACGACCTCCGGCGTGGCCATGGGCAGGAAGATGAGCAGGTTCGTCGACGAACGCCCGATGAAGCGATAGCGCACCAGCGCGAACGCGATCAGCGTGCCCAGGATGGTGGCGCCGATGGTGGCGACCAGGGCTATGCGCAGTGAGATGCCGAGCGCCGTCATGATCGTGGGATCGCGGTTGATGTGGGTCCAGGCGTCGAAGGAGAAGGTGTTCCAGGTGCTGTTCTGCCGACCGACGGGCTTGTTGAACGAGAAGGCGAAGAGGACTGCGATGGGCGTGAACAGGTAGAGCAGGGCGAGGATGCCGTAGGCGGCGATGACGTGGGAGCGGATCCATCGCGAGGTGCGCAGCCAGGCGCTCGGCCGGTATCGCTGGGTCGGTGCTGGGGCGGCCATCAGAGCAGCTCCTCGGTTCCGGCGCGACGCACGTAGACGGTGACCACCACGAGGATGGTGACGAGCAGCACGAACGACATCGCAGCGGCCGTCGGGTAGTCCCGGATCTGGATGAACTGGGAATCGATGACGTTGCCGATCATCCGGTCGGTGGGCCCGCCGAGCAGTTGTGCGTTGATGTAGTCACCGGCCGCCGGGATGAACGTGAGCAGGGTTCCCGCGACCACGCCGGGCATCGAGAGGGGAACGGTCACCTTGAGGAATCCGGTGAAGGGCTTCGAGTAGAGGTCGCCTGCCGCCTCGATCAGACGGGCATCGATCTTCTCGAGTGAGGCGTACAGCGGAAGCGTCATGAAGGGCAGGAAGTTGTAGGTGAGGCCCGCGACCACGGCGATCGGTGTCGCGATGATGCGGTGATCCGGCAGCAGGCCGAGGTGGTTGATCACCTGGGTGACGAAGCCGTCATCAGCGAGGATCGTGCGCCAGGCATAGGTGCGGATGAGGAACGATGCGAAGAAGGGCGCCACCACGAGCACCAGCAGGAAGTTCTTGAAGCGGCCCGAACGGAAGGCGATGAAGTAGGCCAAGGGGTAGGCGATGACGAGTGCGAAGACCGTCGCCATCGCTGCGAACTCGAAGGAGCGCACGTACTGCTCGAAGTACGCCTGCATGGCGTTCGAGTAGTTGCCCGAGTTGAAGCCCAGGGCGAACCCCGCATCCGGGTTGCCCGGCTGCTTCGCCACCATCAGCGAGGTCTGGGCCAGGGAGAACAGCGGGACGAGGAAGAACACGGCAAGCCAGGCGAGGCCCGGGATCAGCAGCAGGTACGGCGTCGACCGACGTCGACCGACCCTTGCCTGCTCGAACTTGGCCCCACCGCTGGGGAGGACGGCGACCATGTCACTCTTCCCCGGCGTCCGCGGCCTCGACGGCCAGCTCGTTGCCCGCGTCGAGGTCGTCATCGCCATCGAGCCCGAATGTGAATCCGTACTCCCAGACCAGTTCGATGTTCTCGCCGGTCCTCACCTCGGGCGCCCCCTCGTCATTGAGCTCGAAGCAGGTGACGGGTCGATCCGGGTCCCACGGAGTCTCCACGGTGTACTGCGTGGCGACGCCCGTGAAGGAGACGTCGAGCACCGTGCCGCGCACGCGGTTGACGTTCTGCTCGTCCTTGTACGCGATGCGCATCTTCTCGGGTCGCACACCGATGATGAGGCCCCCGCTGTCGTCAGCGGCGCGACTGGCGGGCAGGCGGACCTCGCCGCCCGGGACGCGGACCAGCAGGTCCGCTCCGTCACGTCCGCTGATCTGGCCGTGCACGAGGTTGCTCTGGCCCAGGAAGTTGGCGACGAAGGCCGTGCGGGGCAGGTCGTACATGTCCGCCGGTGCACCCATCTGCTCGATGAGTCCAGCGTTCATCACCGCGATGGTGTCGGCCATGGTCATGGCTTCCTCCTGATCGTGCGTGACGTGGATGAACGTGGTGCCCACCTCCGACTGGATGCGCTTGAGCTCGATCTGCATCTGCCGACGGAGCTTGAGGTCGAGCGCGCCCAGCGGCTCGTCGAGCAACAGCACCTCAGGACGGTTCACCAGCGCGCGCGCGACCGCGACACGTTGCTGCTGGCCACCCGACAACTGCGAGGGCTTGCGACGGGCCAACGTCGTGAGCTCGACCAGCGCCAGCACGGCGTTGACCCGGGACTCGACCTCCGAGCCCTTCACGCCCTTGCGCCGCAGGCCGAAGGCGACGTTCTCGAAGATGTCGAGATGGGGGAACAAGGCATAGGACTGGAACACCGTGTTGATCGAGCGCTCATACGGTCGACGCGTGGTGATGTCTCGCTCACCGAGCAGAATCTGCCCCTCGGTGGGTGTCTCCAGGCCAGCGACCATGCGCAGGGTCGTGGTCTTCCCGCATCCGGACGGGCCCAGCAGGGCGAAGAATCCACCCCCCGGCACCGTGAGGCTGAGGTCGTCCACGGCGGTGAATGTCCCAAAGGCCTTCGTCACGTGGACGAGATGGAGGTCTTCGATGCGGCCCTGATCAGCCAACGCTTATCCCTGCGCCTTTCGCGATTACGGTGGTGAACATGGTGGGAGCCGCACACCCTGTGCGGCTCCCACGGTCGATCAGGCTCCTGAGAGCTTGGCGAATTTCTGCGAATAACTGGCCTGCTGCGCGTCGTTCAGCGGCATGAACACCTGCACCTGTGCCAGCGTCTTCTGGTCGGGGAAGATCGCCGGGTTGTTCGTCTGCGTCGGATCGACCTTGGCCATGGCTGCCTGCGCTCCCTTGACCGGGGAGATGTACTGCACGTAGGCAGCCACGGTGGCCGCGACATCCGGCTGGTAGTAGAAGTTCATCCAGGCCTCGGCGTTCTTCTTGTGGGCTGCCAGCACCGGGATGAGCATGTTGTCGGTCCACAGCGTGCCGCCGGACTCCGGGATGTTGAAGCCGTAGGTGTTCGTGTCGTTCAGCATGTCGCCGGACCAGGCGATGGCGGCGATGACCTCACCCGAGGCCATCGCGGTCTTGTAGTCGTTACCCGTGACCTGTCGGATGGTGCCGTCGTCGATCTTCTTCTGCAGCATGTCGATGGCCGCCTGGAAGTCGGCATCCGTGAACTTGTCCGCTCGCTTGCCCATCGCCATCAGGGCGACACCGATCGTGTCCCGCATCTCCGAGAGGATGGTGATGCGGCCCTTGAGGCGGGGGTCCCAGAGCTCGTCCAGCGTCCTGAGCTCGGTCTTGCCCGTGGTCTTCAGCAGCAGCTTCTTGTTCCAGCCGAGCCCGGCGAAGCCCGACATCCACGGCATCGTGTACGCGCGCGTGGGATCGAAGGCGACGTTCATCCAGGTGTCGCCGATGTTCGAGTGGTTCGGGACGTTCGCGAGGTCGATGCGCTCGGCATAGCCCTTGCGGATCCACAGGTTCGCCATCCAGTCGGTGGCGGTGATGAGGTCGCGCCCGATCGGTTGGCCGTTCTCGAGCTGGGCACGGACCTTGGCGTAGAACTCGTTGTTGTCGTTGTAGTCCTCGTTGTAGTTCACGAGGATCCCGGTCTCGCGATGGAAGCGGTCAAGCGTGGGACGGTGGCCCGCCTTGTCCACGTCGATGTAGTCGATCCACGTCGACCAGTTGACGATCTTCTCCTTGTCCGACAGGTCGGTGACGGTCGGTGCCGTCGACGCGGACTTGGAGGCCGTCGCACCACCGATGCCACCACCGCATGCCGCGGCCACGGCCCCCACGCCGGCCAACGCGCCGAACTGCAGCACGCGGCGCCGGGACATCAACTTCACGAGGTGCGCAATGCGCGGGTCCTCAGGCTTCGACTGCATGGAAGTTCCTCCTCCTCACGCTGCGCCGCGGTGGCGCCGCTCCCCAATTGCTCTTTGCATTCTGTCGCAAGCATGTGAACAAGGCATCACGACAGACGGTGCTTCGTCGCTCGTCGTTCGCCGTGCGTTGCCTGCTGCGCTTGCAGCCCCCGACCCCGCGAATGGACGGGGCACCGTCGTGGCGGGCGTGTG
Source organism: Actinomycetota bacterium (assembly GCA_027324895.1). Lineage (GTDB taxonomy): Bacteria > Actinomycetota > Actinomycetes > S36-B12 > UBA5976 > JAKALQ01. Next base: position 17,893 of record DAHWFQ010000238.1, read on the forward strand.
TGAATTCGCCGGGCGACATCGCGGTCGCCGCTGGGATGCGGCTGCCGCCCCGGGTGGTGCGGAGGCAGCAGCGACCGCCGGTGCACCACCGATGCAGCCTCGCCCCAACATCATGTGCCTCCCTGAGGACTAAAGGCACAGTAGGCCGGGCGCTGCGGATTCGCTAGCACAGCACATGAAATGCGACGAAATCCTTTGTTTGCACGCCGAATGGCTACGGATTCGCTTGCGAGCGGCAGTCCCGACCTGCGACACTCAACAGCATGGCCAAGGCTGACAACGCGTATGCACCGCTGGACGACGTCTCGAAGGCGATCATCGAGCAGTTGCAGCGTGACGGCAGGGCTCCGTACGCCGCCATCGGCAAGGCGGTTGGCCTGTCGGAGGCGGCGGTGCGCCAACGCGTGCAGCGCATGCTCGACGCGGGCGTCGTGCAGGTGGTCGCGGTGTCGAATCCGATGCACCTGGGCTTCACCCGCGCAGCCATGATCGGCCTGAACGTCGATGGCAGCATGGAGGCAGTCGCGGAGAAGATCGCCAAGATGCCGGAGATCGACTACGTCGTCATCACCGCCGGCTCCTTCGACCTCCTCTGCGAGGTCGTGTGCGAGAACGACGAGCAGTTGCTGGGGATCCTGCAGGACCGGCTGCGCGCGATCCCCGAAGTCAAGGAGACGGAGACCTTCGTGTATCTGAAGCTCCTCAAGCAGACCTACCAATGGGGTACGAGATGAATCCGAACGAACCGCAGGACCACGTCATCACCGGCAAGGATTGGTCGACCTCCGCGCGGGACAACCTGTGGTTGTCGTTCACGCGCCACGGCGCCTTCTACGGTCTGGGCAGCCGCGAGGTGCCCGTGATCACGCGAGCGGAGGGCCTCTACATCTTCGACGACAAGGGGAACCGCTACATCGACGGCCTCTCCGGCCTCTTCGCCACGAACATCGGTCACGGCCGCCAGGAGATGGCGGACGCCGCCCACGAGCAGATGATGAAGCTCGACTACTTCCCGCTCTGGGGCCTGGCGCACGACAAGGGCACGGAACTCGCAGAACGCCTGGCTTCCTACGCCCCTGGCGACCTCAATCGCGTGTACTTCTCGACGACCGGCGGTGAAGCCGTTGAGTCGGCCTGGAAACTCGTGAAGCAGTTCTTCAAGCTCACGGGCAAACCCTTGAAGCACAAGGTGATCTCGCGCTACATCTCGTACCACGGCACCACCGCGGGCGCCTTGTCGATCACCGGCATCCCGGGCGCCAAGCAGTACTTCGAACCGCTGGTCCCGACCACCATCCGGGTGCCGAACACCAACATCTACCGCGCACCGGAGCACCTGCGTGACGACCCGGAGGCCTTCGGCCGGTACTGCGCCCACGAGATCGAACAGGCCATCCTCATGGAGGGCCCGGACACCGTCGCCGCCATCTTCCTCGAGCCCGTGCAGAACTCGGGCGGCTGCTTCACCCCGCCTCCCGGGTACCTCGAGCGGGTACGCGAGATCTGCAACCAGTACGACGTGGTCATGGTGGCGGACGAGACCATCACGGGCTTCGGTCGCATCGGTGACTGGTTCGCCATGAATCGCTTCGGCGTGGTGCCGGACATCATCACCTGCGCCAAGGGCCTCACCTCCGGCTATGCGCCGCTGGGCGCGATGATCGTCTCCGACTACTTCTTCGAACCCTTCAAGCACGGCACGAATGCCTTCCTCCATGGCTTCACCTACGGCGGGCACCCGCTCTCCGCGGCCCTGGCCATGAAGAACCTCGACATCATGGAGCGCGAACGCATCCCCCAGCACGTGCTCGAGAACGAGCAGGCATTCAGGGGGACGCTGGAGAAGCTCCTCGACCTGCCGATCGTGGGCGATGTCCGCGGCGCCGGGTACTTCTACGCCATCGAGTTGGTGAAGGACAAGGAGACGCGTGAGACCTTCAGCGATGACGAGGGCGAACGCCTGCTGCGCGGGTACGTGTCGGGGGCCCTCTGGTACAACGGCCTCTACTGCCGTGCGGATGACCGAGGCGACCCGGTGATCCAGCTGGCACCCCCCTTGACGGCGGGCCAGGACACCTTCGACGAGATCGAGGGCATCCTGCGCAGCGTGCTCGAGAAGGCGCAGGACTTCCTGTGACGAT
>DAHWFQ010000244.1:0-1857 GCA_027324895.1 Actinomycetota bacterium
CTTGCTCATGGGTGTCATGCGCCAGGTGCGTGCCCGACTCGAAGGTCGTGCCGGAGCCGGCATCGGCCAGCCGTGGCGCGACCTGCGCAAGCTCCTGGCGAAGGAACCCCTGCGGGCACCGGGGATCAGTTGGGTCCAGGCAGCGGGCCCCATCGTGCTCGTGACCTCCAGCCTGGTGCTCTGCTCGCTCATCCCGCTCGTGGGTTCCCTCCCCTTCCCCGGTCTGCCGGACGACCTTTTTGTGGTCGTGGGGGTTCTGCTCATCGGCACCATCGCGTTGGCGCTCGTGGGCCTGGATGCCGGCTCGGCCTTCGGCGGCATGGGATCGAGTCGTCACATGACGATCGCCGCGCTCGTCGAACCGACGGTGCTCGTCTCGATCTACGCCATCTCCGTGCCCATCGGCTCCTCCGCGCTGTCGAGGATCGTCAACCACCGGCTTGCGGAGCCGGCCACCATGGCGGCGCCGGTGAGCCTGCTCGCGATGGTGTCGCTCGCCATCGCTGTGGTCGCCGAGACCAGTCGCATGCCGGTGGACAACCCGTCGACCCACCTCGAACTCACCATGGTGCACGAGGCCATGGTGCTCGAGAGCTCAGGCCGTGACCTGGCCTGGTTGGAACTCGGTTCCTGGCTGCGGCTGTCCGCACTTCTGGGACTCATCGGCGCCCTGTCGATGCCCTGGGGCATCGCGGTCGAGGCGACACCCTGGCCGATCATCGTCGGCGTGCTCGCGTTGGGAGTGCGGCTCGCGGTACTGGCGGTGGCGCTGGCAGCGATCGAGGTCTTCCTCGCCAAGCTGCGGCTCTTCCGTGTTCCTGAACTGCTCGCCGGGTCCTTCGTGCTCGCGTTGCTCGCGGTCATCACCTCCTATCTCACGGTGACGGTGTAGCCATGAGTGAGAGCCTCTTCGCCCAGATGATCGGGACCTGTTCGGCGGCCCTGTTGCTCTCCGCCGTCCTGCTGGTGTGGCGACGCGCCCAGGCGGCGGCGCTCCCGCTCATGGCCCTGCAGGGCCTGGCGCTTGCCGGACTGGTCGGCGTACTCGGACTCAAGGAGGGCAGCCCGGAACTCTTGGGCTTGGCCATCCTCGTGCTGGCCTTCAAGGCCGTGGTCCTGCCACTGGTGCTCGTGCGCAGCAGCCGGGGCGAGCAGGGTGGTGCGCCACTCATCAACACGGCGACCTCGCTGATCGCCATGGCCGCGCTGACGGCGGTCGCGTACGGCGTGAGTGCGCCGTTGGCGGTGCTCGGCAGGGGCCCGACCATCCAGGCCATCCCCGTGGGTGTGGCGCTCGTCCTGTACGGGTTCCTGCTGCTCGTCATCGGCCGCCATGCCATCGTGCAGTTGGTGGGATTCCTGGTCATCGACAACGGCACCTCGACCGTCGCCTTCCTCTCCTCCGGCGGTGTCCCGATCATCGTCGAACTCGGCGTCGTGTTGGACGTGCTGCTCGTCGTCCTGATCCTCTACGTCCTCACCGGACGCATTCGCAGTGAGTTCGGCGCCACCGACCTCGACGACCTCACGGAATTGCGCGACTGATGGACCTGCTCCTCATCACCCCTCTCGCCGGATGCGCCCTGCTCGGCATGGCCGCCGCCCTGCTGCGTCGCGCCTGGCTCAACCGCCTGGCGGGTGTCCTTGCCGCGGTGATCGTGCTGGCGAGTGGCCTCGCCATCTCCGCCCAGGTGCTCGCCGGACACACGCTCACTGCACTCGGCGGCCTCCTGCGCGCGGATGCCCTGACGGCATTCATGCTGACCGCCATCGGGGCCGTAGGTCTCACCGCGACCTGGGGCGGGCTGGCGGCGCGGGGTGGCGTGAAGCGCGGGGCCTACGCCTACCCGGTGCTGC
>DAHWFQ010000210.1:0-8986 GCA_027324895.1 Actinomycetota bacterium
CCTTTCTCGTCGGGCAGGATCTCGGCATAGGCCAGTCGCGAGTGATCGTCGATTGCGGCGTGCACGTAGTCGAAGCCGATCTTGGCGGTCTTGTGTTCGTAGGTGTCACCGGTGGCCCGTCCGTGCAGTCGCCATCCACCACCAGGTGGGATGCGGCCGATCTTCTTCACATCGACGTGGATGAGATCCCCGGCCGCGGGTCGTTCGTAACGCAGCGTCGTCGTCTTCGAAGCACGCACCAAAGTTCCGGTCACCGGATCGAGGTCGTGAATGCGGGGCATGTGGTGACGGGCCAAGATCGCCGACACAGTCCGGGCCGGGACACCGGTGACCTCGGCGATTCGGTCACGACCGACCCGCAGTTCCCGACGCGCAGCCAGCACGCCGGCCTCCACCGTCGCCGTGGTCCTGCCCGGCACCCGTCGCGGGCTTGACGGCCGATCGACCAAACCGAGGGCACCTTCGCTGCGGAAGCGGGCAATCCAACGGTGCGCGCACTGGCGCGACACCCCGAGCTCCTTGGCAACATGGGACACCGGCCGACCGTCGCCGAACACCCGCTGCACCAGCAGCAGACGAGCGTGAACGGTCAAACGGGCATTAGCGTGGGCCATCGAGACCTCCTTGTTGTTGATGACTTCGCAATCACCACAACAGTGGAGGTCTCACCCATTCGTCAATACGCCCCGACTGTCACCAACGTCCTTGCCGGTTACACCTAGAGCTTGGGTGGCGCAGCCGAGCGACCCTTCATCGGCACCGATCACCCCGCCACGTGGTGGCGACCCCCTCGGGCCGTATATTCGCGCTTCCGGAAGTCCCGTGAGACCCCACCCGAGGAGGCCGCGAGCGCAGTGGAACTGCTTGACCTGCTGGAGCGTCCCGAGCTGCGCCTGCGACTGATCGTGGAAGGCGACCTCAAGCGTCGCATCCGCTGGGTACATGCCAGTGAGTCCCGCGAGCCCGCACGCTACCTGCGCGGAGGTGAGGTCGTGCTCACCATGGGGCTCTGGTACACCGGGCCGGAGTCCGCACAGCGCTTCGCAGGCGGACTGGCACGCTGCGGGATCACCGCGCTCGGCTTCGGCACGCACGACGAGATGCCGGAGGTACCGCCGGAACTCGTGGCCGCCGCCCAGGAGTTCGGATTCACCCTCTTCGAGGTGCCGAACGACGTGCCCTTCATCGCGGTGAGCGAGGCCTTCGTCGAGCACTGGATGGATGCACACGAGCGACCGCTTCGCGACAGTGCCAAGCGCAACTCGGAGCTGGTGCAGATCCTGCAGCACGGGCAGGGCCTGCAGGCCGTGCTGCAGGTGCTCGTGCGATCCTCCGGACGCAGCGCTGCAGTGATCGCGCGGGATCGCGTGATGGCGCGTGTCGGGCCGCTCGACGTACCGGAAGACATCCAGCAGCTGCTGCATGTGACGCATGACGGTCCCACGCCGATCACCGGCTGGGCCGCCTATCGCATCCCTGCCGGACCCGCATCCGCCATGCTGGTGATCGAGCAGGTGGAGCCGGTCGCCACCTTGGACGAGCACGCGAAGATCAACCAGGTGCTCGCCTTCCTCGCCATCGAGGTCCAGCGCCTGCAGTCCGTGCGCGAGACCGCGCGCCGCTACGCCGCCGAACTCTTCGACCTCATCGATGCGGGCAGCGACCAGTTCTCGGCCACCGCGGCGCGCCTGCGCTCACTGGGCTTCGTGACCAACCAGCCGCTGGTGGCGGCCTGTGTGGAACTGCCCGCGTCGAACGTGGAGAACGGCATCGTGCTCGTGGAATCGTGGCTCGACGCGCGCCGACAGTCGAGCATCGCCGCGGTGAAGACCAATCAGGTGCTCGTCCTGTTGGCGGTCCCCGCCCACACCGACCTCACCGCACTCGCGGCCAGCCTGCACCGGGCCCTGGGCTCGCGCTACTTCGTGGGCGTGGGCATGACCGCTTCCGATTGGCACCGCCTGCGTGACAGCGTCGTCGAGGCTCGACATGCATGCCGCTTCGCACTCCGCCGCCGTGACGTCGGCTACGCCGCCCACGATGCCCTGGCCTCGCATGCGGTCCTGCTCGCCATGCAGCCCGATCCGGCGCTCTCGCACTTCGAGGAAGCGCTCCTGCAGACCTTGTCGAACTACGACGCGAGCAACCACGCCGACCTGGTCGCCACCCTGGAGACCTTCCTCTCCTCGGGCGGCCATTACCGGGAGACGGCCGACCTGCTGCACGTCCACGTGAACACCCTGCGCCAGCGGCTGTCGCGCATCTCGGCGCTCACCGGGCGCGACCTCACACGCATGGACGACCGCGTGGACTTCTGGCTGGCACTCCAGGCACGCGACCTGCGGGCGGAGAATGCGCGTTCGAGCCCCAATGGATGAACCTCCACCAGCGATCATGGAAGTGTGGAAGGTCACACACTTCCGGGTCGGGTCGAAGGGCCCCAAACTCGGCCCTTAATCGACCCAATGTGGGTCACATCACACGGAGGCGGAACCCATGAATACCCTGACCGAACGACCCCAACTGCTCCGGCTGCCGAATGGCGAGCATGTGACACCGACCTTCTCCGTGGCCGAGATGACCCGTCGCATCACCATGCTGCGCACCCTGCTCACGGAGCTCGACCTCGACGCCGTGCTCTTCACGAGCTACCACAACATCAACTACTACGCGGACCTGCTCTACTGCTCCTTCGGGCGCAACTACGGGCTCGTCGTGACGCCCACCGACCAGGTCTCGATCACCGCGAACATCGACTACGGCCTGGGCCACCGCCGCACCTTCGGCGACAACATCGTCTACACCGACTGGCAGCGTGACAACTACTTCCGCGCCGTCCGTGAGGTGGTCCCGGCCTCGGCCAAGCGTGTCGGCATCGAGTTCGACCACATGAACCTGGCGAACCGCGCCAAGCTCGAGGCAGCGCTCCCCGGCGTCGTGCTCGTCGACGTGGCGCCCGGCACCATGCGTCGCCGCATGATCAAGTCCGCCGAGGAGATCTCCATCATCCGCAGTGGCGCCCGCACCGCCGACATCGGTGGCGCCGCCATCGCTGCCGCCATCGCGGAGAATGTCCCCGAGTACGAAGTGGCGCTCGCCGGCACCCAGGCCATGGTCCGTGAGATCGCGCGTGCCTACCCCAACGCCGAGCTCCAGGACACCTGGGTCTGGTTCCAGTCCGGCCTCAACACCGATGGCGCACACAATGCTGTGACCAGCCGCCGCGTGCAGAAGGGCGACATCCTCAGCCTCAACTGCTTCCCCATGATCTCCGGCTACTACACCGCGCTCGAGCGCACGCTCTTCTACGATCACGTCGACGAGGACTCCCTGCGCTACTGGAACATCAACGTCGAGGTGCATCGTCGTGGCCTGGAGCTCATCAAGCCCGGAGCACGCTGCAGCGACATCGCCAATGAGCTCAACCAGATCTTCGACAGCTACGGCCTGCTCGAGAACCGGACCTTCGGCTACGGCCACAGCTTCGGCGTGCTCTCGCACTACTACGGGCGTGAGGCCGGCCTCGAGCTGCGCGAGGACATCGACACCGTGCTGGAGCCCGGCATGGTCATCTCGATGGAGCCGATGATCACCATCCCCGACGGCCAGCCCGGCGCAGGCGGCTACCGCGAGCACGACATCCTGCTGGTGGGTGCGGACTCCGTCGAGAACATCACGAAGTTCCCCTTCGGCCCCGAGCACAACGTCATCAGGAACTGAGGTACGTATGTCCATTGAAGTCATCGCCGCCAGTCAGCGCGAGAACGAGGCGGCCCAGCCGGAGATCGCACTCGAGATCAAGCACGACTACTCGTCGAGCTCGGACGGCATCGTCCCGGCGCACGCCCGTCGTGGCACCTGGTCGCACCACGTCCCGCTGTGGATCACGCTCTATGCGGGCTTCTCGTACATGACGCTGGGCTCGGAGCTGTACTCCTTCGGCTACGGCCTGCACCAGATGCTCGTGATCGTGCTGGTGAGCAGCCTCTGCTACCTCGCCTATGCGATCCCTGCCGCGTACCTCGGCGCCGTCCGTGGACAGACCCATGCACTCATGGGCCGCTCCATCTTCGGTGTCGTCGGCTCCTCGATCATCTCGGTGTTCGTGCTCGTGGCACCGATCGGCTGGGTGGGCTACCAGGCCAACACCCTGGCGGCGATCTGGAACGCGCTCTACGGCTGGGGGCCGGTGCTCTGGATCGGTGTGGCCATCGCCGTCGTGGGCATCACGAACAACGTGCTCGGATTCACCGGCATCTCCGCGTTCGCTCGCTACGTGGCCGGCCCGGTCACCGTCGTGTGGGTCGCCTACATGGTGATCAAGGCCTTCATGGACACGAGCGGGACCGTCCTCAGCTCGACCGCACCGCACACCGTCGCCAGTCCCATGGCGCTCGGAATCATCGCCGCCCTCGGGTTCGCGACCTACGGCAATGAGCCGGACCTGTTCCGCTACTCCAAGCCGCAGGTCAAGGCCGTGGTGCCCCCGCTTGTTGCCGGGCTGTTCATCGGCCAGATCCTGTTCCCGCTGGCCGGCTGGGTGATCGCAGCGCGCATCAAGAGCGGCGACTTCGGCGCCGGCTTCACCGAGGCCGTCACCTTCTCCCTGTTCGGCCTGTCGCTGCTTGCCTTCCTGTTGGCATCCGCCACGCAGATCGCCGTCAATGATGCCAACTACTACGAGTCCCTGAACGCCGGACAGAACCTCTTCGGTGGCTGGTCCAAGTGGAAGCGCATCTACACCTGCGCCTTCATCACCGTCATCGGCGCGTTCATGGCCTGGTGGGTCCCGCAGAACACGACGAACTTCTTCCGCGTGACGACCTGGCTGGCGGTCACCGTGCCCACGGCGACCATCATCATGTACGTCGACCAGCTGCTCCTGCCGCGCCTGCTCAAGGGCTACCGCCGATCCATCGAGGTGGTTCCGTCCTGGGAGCAGACGGCGAAGGGCAACTGGCCTGGCATCGTGGCACTGCTCGTCGGCGTGGTGTTCGGCGCCTACGGCAGCGGCGTGTTCCCCGGTCAGGACGGCAGTCCACTCAACGGGTGGGGCATCGTCCCGGTCGAGGCCTGGATCCTCTCGGCGTGCCTGTACATGGCCCTGGTCTCGTACACGTGGAAGCGCCCGAACGGCAAGCAGATGCTCGGCTTTCCCGCGACCGCACTCGACGTGGCGGAACCGGCGAGCGTGACGGCGGCATTGTGAGTCGAAGCAGCCGATACTCCGACCTCACCTGGCCGGAGGTCCGCGAGGCGGCCGATCGGGGTGCCCTCATCAGCATCCCGATCGGGGCCACGGAGCAGCACGGGCCCCATCTGCCGCTCAGCACGGACGTCCTCATCCCGGAGGCCATGGCCCTCGAGGTGGCAGGGCGACTGGACATGCTGGTGGCGCCGCCCATCGTCTTCGGCAATCGCTCCCGGCCCCTGGCCGGGGGCGGCGAGGGCTTCCCCGGCACCATCAGCGTGAGCGCGGTCGCGTTCATGCAGCACCTCGAGGATGTGATCGCCGCCTTCGCCAAGAGCGGCTTCCGCAGGATCGTGCTCATGAACTGGCACTACGAGAACTCGAACTTCGTGTACGAGGCGGCGGTGGTCGCCCGTGAGCGCTGCGGCAGGCCGGATCTCCGCATCATGGTGTGCGAGGCCACCTTCGCCGGGATCTCCGACGCGGTCGTCGAGACACTGTTCGGGGACGAGTTCCCGGGTTGGGACGTGGAGCATGCGGCGGTGCTCGAGACCTCGATCCTCCTGCACCTGCGGCCGGACCTGGTGCTCATGGATCGGGCCGTGGACGATGAGGCAGCCCGGCACCCTTCGTACGACGTGGTGCCACCGCCTCGCGACTTCGTGACCGCCAGTGGGGCGCTCTGGAAGGCGACCCGCGCCACCACCGCCAAGGGTGAGGTGGTCTGGAAGGACATCGTCGATCGCATCACCCTGGCCATCGACTTCGAGTTGGGCGTGGAACGCGAGACCGCGCCGGGCTACTGAGGGGATCCGCTCGCGGGTCCACCCTCTCCCATGGCGACGCCCACGCGGCTGTCGCCCGCAGGACTGCTCATGAGGGGCGCTACGTCGTCCCGTTGCCCCTCATGAGCGTCCGCCCCGTCCTGCGATCTAGTTCACAATTCCGTCACCGAACCCGCTGCGCCCGCCATCGGGCGACGGCCTGCGGGTGAGCGGTTCGGAGTCCTCGCGGGTTCGGGTCGCGCTCCTACGCTTGCGGCATGTCGCAATCCGGCGAAGGTGATCTGGCCGCGTTCTCGACGGCCCTGCAGGCGCTCTTTGAGCAAGGAACCGAAGACGAGCAGCGCCTCGCCAGGTGGTTCATGCACAAGCTGGCGATGATCGACTTCCAGCACGTGAACCCACCCTCGCTCGCCGATGCCATCCGGCAGATCCACGCGCTCGGAGCGCAGCGGGCGTCAGCCTCCGCGCACGTCCGCGTGGTCTCGGGGGCGGCCACGACGCTCCTCCTGATCGTCACTGACGACATGTCGTTCCTCGTCGACTCCGTGACGACGGCCTTGGCCGCTGCCGGCCGTGTCGTGCAGTCGATGCTCCACCCGCAGCTCGCCATCCAGCGCGACGCCGAGGGCAGGCTCGTGCAGGTCCTCGACCTCTGGGTAGACGAGGTGCTGCCTGCCGACGCTCGCGCCGAGTCGTGGATGATCATCAACGTCAAGCCCTCCCGAGCCAGCGGGGACGATGCGGCCCTCAAGGGCCTGGTCGAAGGCGTGCTCCACGACGTGCGCGTCGCCAATGAGGACTGGCACCCCATGATGAAGAAGGCGTCATCCATCATGGCGACCCTGCGCCGCACGCCGCCCATCGGGCCGGCCGGGGACGATGTGCTCGAGACCATCGACCTCCTGCAGTGGTTGCTGGACGACAACTTCACCTTCCTCGGCTATCGCGAGTACGAAATTGCGGGCGAGGGCGGTGCACGCGCCCTGCGACCGGTGGCGGCGAGCGGCTTGGGGATCCTGCGGCTGGAGGCCGATCAGGTCCCGGCGCACACGCATCCGCTGGCGGAGATGCCGATCGCGGTGCGCAGCTCCGCGCTGGACTCGCGCATGCTCATCGTGAACAAGTCCAGCTCGCGGTCGCCCGTCCACCGGCGCGGATACATGGACCTCATCGGCATCAAGACCTTCGACGAGCACGGCGACGTGGTGGGCGAGCACCGCTTCCTCGGCCTCTTCACCTCCGAGGCGTACGCGGCGAGCGTGCATGGGATCCCCTTGGTGCGGAAGCGTGTGCAGGCCGTGATGGATGCCCTGGACCTGGTCCCCGACTCGCATTCGGCCCGCGATCTCCTGCAGTTCCTCGAGACCTACCCGCGCGATGAACTCTTCCAGACCCACACGGCGCAACTGGTGCGCGTCGCTTCCGCTGCTGGACAGCTGCGCGCGCTCCGGCAGACCCGGCTCTTCGTGCGCTACGACGACTACGGTCGGTTCGTCTCCTGCCTGGTGTACCTGCCGCGCGATCGCTACAACACCGCCGTTCGCACCCGGCTGGACCAGCTGCTGCGCACCGCCTTCAACGCGACAGGCAGTGAGTACACGGCCCTGGTGACCGAGTCCCTGTTGGCACGCGTGCACTTCGTCATGCAGGTGTCGCCCGGCACTGACCTCGGGGTGGTGGACCTAGCGGCACTCGAACTGCGGGTCACCGATGCCACCAAGAGCTGGGACGATCACTGGGTCGACGTGGTGACCGACCGCCTGGACGAGCAGGCGGCCCAGATCCTCATCGACGACTTCGCGGGCGCCTTCCCGGAGGCCTACAAGGAGGACTTCGACGCGGACGAGGCCTTCGCCGACGCGACCAGCCTGCAGGCCCTACAGGGCGATGAGATCGGCCTGCGTTGGCTGGACGACCCGACCCGTCAGGGTGCCATCCAGTTCAAGGTCAACCGAGTGGGCGACGAGATCTCGGTTTCCCGGCTGCTGCCTGTGATGCAGCACATGGGACTCGAGGTGATAGCCGAACGCCCGTACTCGATCGAGCGTGCCGCCGGCAACGCCTGGGTGCTCGACTTCGACGTGCGCCTGCTCGACGGCCACCTTCCGGCACGCGAGACGCTGCCCGAGCGGGCCTCGGAGACCTTCCGTGCAGCCTGGATGGGACTCTGCGAGGACGATCGCTACAACGCGCTGGTTCCCCTGGCCGGTCTCGACTGGCGTGAGGCAGCGATCCTCCGTGCCTACGGCCACTACCTGAAGCAGATCGGTGTGAGCTTCGGACAGGGATTCCTGCAGTCCGTGCTCGCGTCCAACGCGGTCATCGCCCGCCATCTCGTCGACCTGTTCAAGGCCCGCCTCGACCCGGCCTTCGAGGGTGATCGTGCCGCGCGCGAGGCTGAGTTGACCGTCCTCATGCAGCAGGAGCTCGACGCCGTCAAGAGCCTCGATCAGGACCGCGTGCTGCGCTCCTTCCTGTCGGTCATCCGTGCGACCCTGCGCACCAACGTGTTCCTCGGTACCCGGGACGGCGGGGCTCCACGTTCGATGTCGTTCAAGTTGGACGCCCGTGCCATACCGGACGTGCCGCTGCCGCGTCCCAAGTACGAGGTCTGGGTGTGCTCGCCGCGCGTCGAGGGCGTGCACCTGCGCTTCGGCGACGTCGCCCGCGGTGGATTGCGCTGGAGCGATCGCAGCGAGGACTTCCGCACCGAGATCCTGGGCCTGGTGAAGGCGCAGGAGGTGAAGAACGCGGTCATCGTGCCCGTGGGGGCGAAGGGCGGCTTCGTGCCCGCGCACCTGCCCGATCCCGCGGTCGATCGCGCGGCCTGGTTCGCGGAGGGGCAGGCCTCCTATCGCGAGTACCTGTCGTCACTGCTCGACCTGACGGACAACCTGGTCGACGGCGCGGTGGTGCCGCCAGCGGGTGTCATCCGCCACGACGGGGACGACCCCTACCTGGTGGTCGCGGCCGACAAGGGCACTGCGACCTTCTCCGACCTGGCCAATGC
>DAHWFQ010000030.1:0-4365 GCA_027324895.1 Actinomycetota bacterium
CCAGCAGGCCGAGCCATGGCACGCGCCGCACGCTTGTCGAAGCACCCATCGTCCTCACTCCTCGATCACGAAGCCGAAGGTCGCCAATGCCGCCACCAGCATGGCGACATCGAAGGCGGCCAAGAGCGCGAGCCAGATCCCCACACCGCCGGCGCTGCCCCCGAGTGACTGCCGCGTGAGCTCCACCGAACCCACCATGAGGGGGATGACCACGGGCATCACGAGCAATGGCAGCATGGACTCGCCCAAGCGGGTGCCCAGTGCGATGCCGGCGAAGAGCGTCGACACGATGACCAGTCCCAGGGTGCCGACGATGACGGTGCCCACCAGTCCCGCCACGTGCACCGGGGCATTGCCTGCCATGAACACGATGAACATGATGACGATGGCGACCGCCACCAGCAGCAGGAGGAGCAGGCTGGCCAGCGCCTTGCCCAGGTAGATCGCGGACTTGGGGACGGGCGAGAGCAGCAGCCCTTCGATGCCGCGATCCGCGTGCTCGCGGCCAGTGGATCGACCCACGCCGAGCAGCGTCGCGAACAGCAGGCTGATCCACAGCACACCGGTCGCCATTCCAGTGGCGGCCTCGCCGGCGGGCGAGGTGAAGCTGGCGGTGATGAGTACCGCGATCGCGAACAGCCCCGCGGAGCCGAGGACATCGCGCGAACGGGCCTCGATGCGCAGGTCCTTGCGGGCGATGACGGCGGTGGCCATGAGCAGGCCTGGGGGCATGCGCAGTTGCGGTTGCAGGAAGGCCGGGTTGCCGGCCGCCGGGGCAGTCGCCGCCAAGGGCTCGAGCGGGCGGTCCTCCACCACCGCGCCGGCGTCGAGGCGGATGAGCCTGCGCGGCCCCCCCTCGAGCAGTGTGCGGTCGTGCGTCGTCATGATGACGGTGCGGCCGGAGGCCACGACGTCCTGCAGGATGCGTTGCAGACGCGCTGCCGAGGGTTCGTCGAGACCGGTGAAGGGCTCATCGAGGAGCAGCACGCGTGGCGCGTGCAGCAGGGCGCGGGCGATGGTGAGTCGCTGCAGGTTGCCGCGGGACAGCACGCCGGCTGGTCGATCCAGGATGGGTGCCAGGTCCAGCAGTTCGTCCAGCGCACCGATGACGGATTCCAGACGCTCGACACCGAAGAGTTCGGCCTGGAAGGCCAGGTTCTCGCGACCGGTGAGCTCCGGGTAGAGCAGGGAGGCGTGCGACACGAAGCCGATGCGACTGCGCAGGCCCGGACCCGAGCGCTGCAAGTCAACGCCGGCGATGCGGACCGCACCCGACGAGGGCCGTGACAACCCGGCCAGGATGCGCAGCAGGGTGGTCTTGCCGGCGCCGTTGGCACCGATGAGGGCTACGAACTCGCCCTCCTCGACACTGAAGCTCACGTCGTGCAGCGCATGCTGGTGGCCGAAATCCTTGCCGACCGCCTCCACGACGAGTCGCGATGCTGGCGACGTCATTGCGGGCGTCAGGCCGACGCTGCGATGGAGGCGTGGGTGCTGGGTGCCGCGGCCGCGAACTTGGACGGGCACTTGGCGATCAGGTTCGTGGACTCGAAGATCCCGTTGCGGGCAAGCGCGCCCTCCGCGACCATCTGCGCGCCCGGGCGGGCGGCCGACTGCAGCGCCGTGGTGGCGCCACCCGTGTAGCGGACATGCACGGTGGCCTTGCCGTCGGTGACGTCGAAGGTCACGGCACCATCGTTCTGCGTGACCTCGCTCCCCGCAACCAGCTTGCCGGCGAGCCGCACCGCGTCGGCCGGGTGCTGCCGCACGATCTCGGACGGGGTCTTGTAGTAGACGACGGAGCCCCCGATGGTGGACACGGCGATCAGGCCGATGCCGACGACGGCAGCCAGGCCGAGCACGATGCCGACGACGGCCCGGGAACGGCTGGCCTCGAGCGGCGGCTCGACTGCAGCGGGGGGCGTCTGCACCTCGCTGCTCATTGCCGGGACCTCCGTGGACGTTTCCGGAGATTCTAAGGGCATTTCGACCCACCCCCGGCCCCCGGGTGGGAGCCGGGGGTTCGCCCGGGGCGGAGCGTGCGATTAGCGTTCGGGTCGGGGAGGCCAGCGTGCTCGTACGGTTCTATGCGGTCGCCCGCGAGATCGCGGGAGTGGACGAGTTGCCGCTCGAGGTGTCGAACCTGCCTGAGCTCTCGGGGCAGTTGGGCGCGCGCTTCGGGGAGCGCATGACCAGGCTGGTCGACGCCGCCAGTTTCCTGCACAACGGCGCCAGGTACCGCGCCGAGGACCCGCTGCCGCTGTCGGGCGACGACGTCGTCGACCTGCTGCCCCCGTTCGCCGGCGGGTGAGGCTCAGCCGCCGATGGCGTTCATGCTGCGACTGGGCTGCAGCAGGCTGAGGTCGTCGGTCCCATGTCCCGCCTTCTTGGCCCGGACACTGTCCAGCATGCGTTCCAGCAGGGCCCCGTCATCGGCGCCGCCGCGGAGCAGGGCCCGCAGGTCGTACTCGTCGCGACCGAACAGGCAGTTGCGGAACTGGCCGTCAGCCGTGAGGCGCAGGCGATCGCAGCCGCCGCAGAAGGGGCGGCTGATCGATGAGATGAAGCCCACGGTGGCGTCCGTGCCGACAACCTGCATCTCGAAGGCCGGACTGTGCGTGTCACGAGGGAGCTCGCGCAGCTCGAAGGCCCTGCTCAGGCTCTCGATGACATCCTGCGTGGTCACGTAGTCACTGCGCGACCAGTTGCCACCGACGCTCAGCGGCATCTCCTCGATGAAGCGCAATTCGATGTCGCGCTCGATCGCCCAGTTGAGGAGCAACGGAGCCTCGTCGTCGTTCAGCCCGCGCATGAGCACGGCGTTCAACTTGATGGGCCGGATTCCCGAGGCCACCGCGGCCTCGATCCCGGCGAGCACCGCATGCAGCTCGTTGCGCCGGGTGAGGCGCACGAAACGATGGGAGTCGAGGGTGTCGAGCGAGATGTTGATGCGGGAGAGACCCGCGGCGACGAGGGCGTCGATGTTGGAGGCCAGCCGGATGCCGTTCGTCGTCATGGCGACCGATGGCGCCGCGGGGAGGGAGGCGATGCGCTCGACGATGTCGACGACGTCGTGACGCAGCAGTGGCTCGCCACCGGTGAGCCGGACGTCGCTGACACCGTTGGCCACCGCCACCCCGATGACGCGCAGGAACTCGTCCGTGGTCAGGGTGTCGGCGTTCGGCAGCCACTGCATCTGCTCGCTCGGCATGCAGTAGGTGCAGCGCAGGTTGCACTTGTCGGTGAGGGACACGCGCAGGTCGCGGTGCTCCCGCCCGAAGCCGTCAACGAACTGCGTCATCCGTGCAGGGTACCGCCGGAGTGGGGTACCCGCTGACGTCAGTGGCCCTCGTTGCCCTGGCGCTGCCGTACGAGATGGGGGATGACCTGGGCCACGAGCGTCCACCCGTCGTGCACGGAGCCCTCGGAGCCGGGCAGGTTGATGATGAGCGTCTTGCCCGAGAACCCGGCGACGCCGCGGGAGATCATGGCGCGTGGCGTGCTGGCCATGCCGTTGATGCGCAGGGCCTCGGATATGCCGGGCAGCAGCGTGTCGAGGAGGGGCAGGGTGGCCTCGGGCGTGACGTCCTTGGGGTGCACGCCCGTGCCGCCAGTGGTGATGATGACGTCCCCGATGAGGCCGTGCTTGATCTCATTGGCGATGGAGCGCTTCTCATCTGCGATGAGCACCTGGTTCAGCACCTTGCCGCCCGCTTCGATGACCTGCTCGGCGATCCACGGTCCCGTCTTGTTCTCGTACACGCCCGCGCTGGCGCGATCGGAACAGGTGATGATCGTGAAGCTCATGTTCTCCATGTCACCCATTTGGATTCCTCCACTCCTGGGCGCGCGCGCCCAACTTGCTCGCGAGTTCCGCGATCTGCACTGTGTTGAGGTTCTGGGACGCGGCCGCATAGCCGAGCAGGTACGACGTGAGGGGTGCGCTCTTGCGCTCCTGGTTGTGTGCCACATCGCGTGCCAGCGCCAGCACGGCCTCGACGTCGATGCGGGCTTCGATGCCGAGCACCTTGCACGCCTCGTCGATCCAGGGGTCCACTGCCATGGTTCGCCTCACTTCCCGCATTCCCCACCATCCAACCATGCGCGCATAGGGCCGGACGGAGGCTGGGCGCGCGTCGCAACAGGAAGTCGGGCGGTCAGGCCAGGCCGATGCTCACCGGTCCGTCGTCGATGCGCACGGATCGCATGACGCTCCACGGGACCCGGAACACGCGGCCGGGAGCGGCCGGCCAGGGCAGGCGCTGCTTGGTGACGACGCGACCGGACTGGCGGATCACGACGATGGGGAACGGCACGTACTCGTCCGACCACAGCAGGAGACGACCGCGGGCGGGGGCCGGGTCA